>JARYLH010000193.1 GCA_029907755.1 Candidatus Methanosuratincola sp. | reverse complement strand
GGGCGAATACTCCCGCTGGCTTGATGGCTACTTCTCGGAGGCAATGGAGGGGGTGGAGCGGGCAATACTGACGAACGCAAACCGCGAGCTCGACGAGGAGTTTGGAAGGTGGTTCTCTTTCCTTGTGGACGACCCGACCAAGGGAGTGAGGATAGACGAGGTCTTCACGCCGCTTGTGAGCCAGGACTCCTACGAGCAGGAGGTGGGGAACCTGAGCGGCGGGGAGAGGACCGCCCTCGCCCTAGCCTATAGGCTGGCCCTCAACAAGACCGTCCAGAGGCGGGCCGGCATAGAGGCAGGCCTCCTCATCCTTGACGAGCCGACAGATGGCTTCAGCAAGGACCAGATAGCGAAGATAGGCGACCTACTCAAGGAGCTGGACCTGAGGCAGGTCATAATAGTGTCCCATGAGAGGGAGCTGGAGGGGGCCGTGGACCACATTTTCCGTGTCTCCAAGGAAGACGGGAAATCAAGGGTCCAGCCAGTCAGTCCTTAGTCTTGCCCTCAGCCTGATAGATGGCGGCCCTGGCGGCCTCCACGATGGCCTCGCTGAGCGACGGGTGGGGGAAGGAGCCGAACATTAGGTCA
>JARYLH010000192.1 GCA_029907755.1 Candidatus Methanosuratincola sp. | reverse complement strand
TGGTGGTGCCTCCATTGGTGAAATCCCACCAGCACCGATACCAACCATCAGCCCCCAGCACATCAAACTCTGTGGCTCCCATGTGCAGCTGATAGATATTGCCATGCCAGCTGTAGATTGTCAGGTAGCCTGTGCTGTTGACTGTGGCAGGCACCACATTACTCAAAAAGGTGCCCGTTCTTACCCTGCAATAAAATAGATGTGCACTATCCAGGGCAACCCCTGTTTTTTCATCCAGCACCTGCACATAACTGACCGCATCAGGCGGGGATCCAAAATAAAGCTGGGTGCCATCCACAAGAGCTGCCCAATAGATACCGGCGGTCTCCGCATGGAATTCGACTGTAAAATCGCCAACACCTGCAGGGAGATCCACCCATCCCTCAAAAATATTAATACGAGAGCCAGCACTTGAAAAATACTCAATTTTCGAACCCACCACCACATCTCCCATCTTGAGTGATACTGTGATGCCGCCGCTGCCTGAGGAGACTTCAATCTTTGTCCATGCCCTGACGTAGCATTTATTCGTGCAGAGGTAGCTCCAGTCTGAAATAGCATAACGGAAAACAGCATCTTTCCCGTTGTTGGTGCCGGAGG
>JARYLH010000191.1 GCA_029907755.1 Candidatus Methanosuratincola sp. | reverse complement strand
ATAACCATTTTGCGATTTAGATATTTGGCGTATTCACGGTGGCGTTAGGGTTAAGCTTACGGGCTGAGCCCTTCGCGATGCAACTCTAACCTCCAAATGCGCCGATATTCATGGGGATTCAACCTCAAAATTGAATCTGACTTGGGTCGTGTGCCCTCGCATAAGCCAACCGTACTCCTTGACTCCGGTTGATCCTGCCGGACCCGACTGCTATCGGAGTGGGGCTAAGCCATGCGAGTCGTACGCTTCTTGACTGCAAGAGGCGTGGCGAACGGCTCAGTAACACGTAGCTAACTTAACCTAGAGACGTGGATAACCCCGGGAAACTGGGGATAATACCCCATAGATCAGGGACGCTGGAATGCCTCCTGATCGAAAGGTCCGCCGCCTGAGGATGGGTCTGCGGCCGATTAGGTGGTTGTTGGGGTAACGGCCCAACAAGCCTTTGATCGGTACGGGTTGTGAGAGCAAGAGCCCGGAGATGGATTCTGAGACACAAATCCAGGCCCTACGGGGCGCAGCAGGCGCGAAAACTTTACAATGCGAGAAATCGTGATAAGGGAACCCCGAGTGCCCGTAAATTCGGGCTGTCCATCAGTGTA
>JARYLH010000190.1 GCA_029907755.1 Candidatus Methanosuratincola sp. | reverse complement strand
AATCCCGAGGAGATTGATGCCCTCACAGATGCGGCTGCCATTAAATACACAGGGCTGAGGCGGATGATGGAGCAGGCAAAGAAGGGGCTTAACTGGATGACGATCATTATCATCATCTTTGGAGCTATTGCTGCCTTCTTTGTGTTGCCATCCATCCTGGGGATGCTGGGGGTGTGATCTGATAGCATGGCACCACAACTAAAGGGAGGGATAAGGGGGATCTCCCCCATCTATCTCTCTCACATCGAAAAGCTCACCTCTGCGTTTGAGGAGTGCATCATGGCAGATCGGTGCATTGAGGCGCTCAATGTCCTCAGGCTGATGGATGCTTTGGCAATAGGTGATGATGTTCACGAGCTGCTCGAAGACTACACAGCCACAAAAAACAGAGTGATGGAGCTAGCCAATCCTCTCAGATGGCAGGAGGAGAATGATGTGTTTGCTGCGCAGCAGATGGGCATCGCTAGCGCCAAGGGGCTCCTCATTGAGCACCTCCAGAAGATATACCAGAAGCTCCATGCCAGGGATGCTTTCATCCATGAAACATATTACTTTGAGGGGGGGATCCCAGGGTGACCAGGCTCCAAAAGATAGAGATGTATTATGATGATCCAGCAGCCTTTGGTGCCAGGATCCAGCAGCT
>JARYLH010000018.1 GCA_029907755.1 Candidatus Methanosuratincola sp. | reverse complement strand
CTCGCCGCGGGCACGTACCCCGTCAAGGTGGAGTACTTTGAACAAACCGGCGTGGCCGTGTGCATCCTGAGTTGGACTGGCGCCGGCGCACCGCCGGCGGGCGCGGAGATCATCGTGGATGACCGCGACCCAGGGTTCATCTGGGGCGGGCCGGCCTCGAGTTTCTACAGCCGGGCCTACGGCTACCGTGGGCGCCTGTTTTGGACGTGGAACTCGACTTCCACCATCCGCAATTGGGCCAAGTGGTTCCCTTACGTTCCCACGCCGGGGAACTATGCCGTGTATGTGTACATCCCCAGCCGCTACTTTGGCACCAAGAGCGCGCGTTATGTCATCAACCTGAACGGGGTAACTCATACGCGCGTGGTGAACCAGAACAATTACTACAACCAGTGGGTGAGCCTGGGCACCTACTATTTTAGCGGCGGGTCGGGCGAATACGTCTTTTTGGGAGATGCCACGGGCGAACCCTACGCCACGCGCTATGTCGGGTTTGACGCGGTCAAATTCGTCCGGCAAGAGGGCGCGCCGCCTCCACCTCCGCCTCCGCCGCCTTCGCCGCCTTCGCCCTCCTGTCGGAGAGATCCCTTTCACTCGCCTTCGCCTCCTCGAGCCTGTGCTCGGCGTCGAAGATGCCGTCCTCCACCTCGGTCGCCGTCTCTTCCAACCCATCGAGCTGCCCTTTCTTCTTGGCATAGTCTGCGATCTCGGCCCTCGCCCTCTCGAGGTCTCTGATCTCCTCGGCCGTCTCCTGCCTCTTCCTCCTTGCTTCTTCGTACTTCGCTTCCGCCTCTTGGAGGTGGGTCGCGTACTCCGCCCCGTCGATCGGCCTCTTGCAAGTCGGGCAGTACCCCTTCATCACCAGTGCCTTCACGTTGTCCAGCTCCGCCTTGAGCCTCCCCAGCTCGGTGTCGTACCCGCTCAGCCTCGCCTTCGCCTCATCGAGCATCCCTTCGACCTCCTCCTCGGACATCGGGGGCTCCTCAGCCGGCTTGATCGCCTTTATCCTCGCCCGGAGCTCCTCCAGCCTCCTTTTGTTGGTCGCAATCTTCCTTTCAAGCTCAGAGATCTCCTTCCTCGCCTTCTGGAGGTCCAATTCGATCTGCTGAACGCCCTCGGCATCTTTTGCGCGAGCCAGCAGCTCCGCCTGCAGCTTTTCCCTCCTCTCCTTGAGCGCCACTATCTCCCCTTCTACCTTTTCGACCTCCGCATTCAGCCGCTGCAGATCCGCCTCGCGCTCCGGGAGGCTCTCCTCGATGTCCCTGATCTCCTCCTGGATCTCCGGGAGGCGTTCTGCACCCTTCCTTATGTACTCCGCCTCCTTCCTCAGGTCAACCGCGATCGCCTTTGCGTTCTCCATTGCCGTCTTGTACTCTTCGATCCTGAGCGCCTTCCTGATCGTCTGGAGCCTGAGGTCCGGCGGCTGCGAGAGGATCTCCTTCATCTCCTCCTGGGGTGTGTAGACTGCATACCTGAATATTACGCTCTTAGCCTTCGGGTCCATCGGCTCGTTGTAATTGAGTATCCTGAGGACCTGCTCCTTCATCTCGCTCGGCGAGTAGGAGGCGCGGACGCCGTCGACCTCGATCCAGCAATCCGACTGCTTAACACCCGCCGGGACGAGGCGCCCCTGATGCAGGGATCCTGCCTTGGCACCAGCAGCCCTCTTCCCCCTCTCCAGCCCCCTGTGCACTTTCACCTCCTTCCCCCCAGTCTCGAATGTGAGCTCGACGCTGCCCGAGTTCTTGCCGATGCTGAGGAGAGTCGTCCCCTTCTCGTTCCCGAGCCCGAAGAGCGCGAACTCGATCGCTAGAAGCAGGGTGGACTTCCCGGCGCCGATCCCGCCCTCGAAGAGGATGATCCCCTCCGGGAGCCTCACCTCTTCCTCCTCGTACGTCCGGACGTTCCTGAGCTTTATCGACTTGATGATCATTATGACTGCCCCCTCCTGCCTGCAGTTCTGGCTTTGACGCCTCCGCGTTCATCGCTTGCCTTGGCGCCCCCTTCGCTTCCGCCCTTCGCCGGACTGCCATCCTCCGAGAGAATCCCGAGAACCGATCTAGCCTCCCTGCTCATCCTTGCGAAGTAGTCCTCCAGGCTCTCCCCCTCCTGCTTCGGGTTCCTCAAGACTGAGAGCAGCCTCGCAGCGGCCGCGGGCTCATCCTTCACCACTGGATTCCCGTCCCTGCCCTTGACCGCCCCAGCCATCTCTTTGAAGATCTTGCCCTCGATCTCCTCGGCGCTCTCGCCCATAGCCGTGACCATCCCCATCTCCTTCGTCCTAAGGGCGTTCCTGTTCAGGTGGAGGTAGATCGCCCCGCTCTCGGCGAGGATCTCCCTGATTAGCCCGAACTCGATGTCGCTGGTTCTCCCGGAGGAGAGCTCCCCCTGCACCTTGAGCAGGACGACCTTGCCCGTCGCGTCAACCTCGGTCGCCCACAGCCTTAGCTCCTCGTTGATCTCTTCTGCGGTCTTGCCCGTCGCGTCTACGACTTTGTGGATCCCTTCGAATGGCTTCAGCTCAACGAACTCGAGCCTTGGCTTTCCTTTCTGGTCTGCCTCCACCATGTAGAAACCCCTCCGCTCGCCCAAGACGGTCGCCTCGAGGTCAGCCCCCCAGCCGGTGAAGAGAGGTCCTGGGAATACCACCCTCCCTGACTTGTCGACGAAGACCCTGTGGATGTGCCCCCCGGCGTAGTAGTCGAAACCGTCCGGGAGCATGCTCTGCGATATCCCGTCGAACTTCTCCCCTTCCCTCCGCATCTCGAGTAGCCCGGTGTGGAAGACAAAGATCTTGAACCCATCCACAGCTTTCAGGTAGTCCCTGTCCAGGTCGGTGAAAGCCTCCTTCTCCAGCGAGGTCCTCCTCCCCGATATCCCGGTGATCTTTGCGCCAGTCATTTCGTCTGTGACCACCTCGGGCCTCAGCTTCCCCTCAGACGCCGAGGGCTTCCCGACCCTCACGACGACTCCTGCCGCCTCGAGGACATCTATGATCGAGGTCGAGTTCGGCGAGAAGTCGTGGCTCCCGTAAACGACATAGATCTTCCTACCCGTGTCCGTGAACCTCTTGAAGACCTCCACGGCCTCCTTCACGACCGAGAGGTCCGGGATGTTGATGTGGAATATGTCCCCTGCTATGATAACGAAGTCTACGCCCTTCTCCTCACATATCCTGAATGCCTTCTCAAGGGTTGAGGACTCGAGCCCCTTCATCTTTGGGTCCGACACAGCCCCAAGGTGTAGGTCTGCCATATGCGCGAACTTCATTCGTATCGCACTCCAGCTCTCCAGACATTTCTCCCTCTTTCCTTTTTGTACCTTCCCGCCCCCGTCTCGCTGGCGCCCTGCCGCTCGCCTCAGAAGTATCTCTTCGCTGGGGCGGGCTGCGCCTGAGCCCGTTCCTTTTCGACCTTTCTCTCCCTCCCCGCGAGGTCCTCGAACTTGGGCACCTTGACCGGGACTGGGAACTTGGAGAATATCGAGCTGACTATCGCCTCGCCCACTTCCAGCCCGGCGATTATCCTGTCGAAGTCTGCAAGGTCCTGAGCCGCGCTCTCCGCGATCGCCTTCCTCTCCAGCGCCATCTCGTTGCCCATGATCACCTTGGTCCCGATGTTCGCGAGGATCTCCCTAGGGATGACCGACGCAAGCTGGGTGATGGCTATCAGCCCGATCCTGAACTTCCTCCCCTCGCGGGCTATCCTGCTGAAGATGTTGTCCCCATACGCACCGGAGAGGAGCCTCGGAGCCTCCTCGAGCACGACTCCTACCTGCGCCTTCTCGCCGAGGATGCCTGAGGACTTGTAGTAATCGTACCTGTCGAAGACCTTCCTGAGCACCGCAGATGCGATGACGAGGCCGGTGTCGTCCGAGATCGACGACCCGTCTATCAGTACGATTTTCCCCCCCTCCAGCGCCTGCGCCATGTCGTTGACCGTCTCCTCGCCCATTTTTTCTAGATCGAAGACGCCGTCTGCGCATTCGTATCCCTCTTGGGTCTCCCTTAGGTTGAAGATGTTGCAGACCTTCCGCTTCAGGGCGCGGATCGTACCTTTGGTCTTCTTAAACGAGTCATCCTCCTCGTTAATCGCCAGGAGCTCTGAGACCCAGTTAGCGCCGTGCTGCCTCCTGAGCTGCTCTAGGGTTTCCTCCTGCGCATTGCTGAACTGTACGACGCCCATCAGGTCCTCGGGGTTTATGGACTTGAGGTTGATCTTCAGGAGCTGCTGCCCTGGTGGAGGGCTCCTTGAGTAGAAGACGAGCGCCCTCGCGGCGTCGGGGTGGTCCTTGAGCCCCGGGGAGGCGGGCGTCCCGTAGTACTCGTTGTGGACATCCATGACCAGGACCCCGAACTTCCCGTGCCTCATCGCCTCCCAGAGCAGGACCTTGACCAGGTTAGACTTCCCCCGCCCTGTCTGCGCCGAGACTAGGACATGGTGCGAGAGGAGCCTCTCCCCGTCCATGCTGTACTCCACAGGCAGGGTCCTCGATCCGCTCCTGATGTTCCCGATGAAGACCTTCATCTTTGGCGCTTCCATGAAAGAGAAGTCCTGGGCTGATGCCATCCTCGCCTTTGACATGAACTCCGGGATGCTCCTCGGTGCCCTATCGACTAATCTGCCGTTCTCGAATACCACCTCGAGGAGCGGCTTCACATGGACCTGCCTGAATATCCTAAGGTCCTTGTCGGGGAACTCCAGCCTTGGGTTCACTCCCTCGAGCATGCTCCCGGAGCTGGTCAGGATCCTGTCCGGGTGGATCAGGCTCCCGTACGTCAGCTTCGAGACCATGCAGATGTACTTCGCCCTCTCGTTGTCCACGACGACGAGGTCGCCGAGCTCCAGCTTGGCCCCTTGCTTCTCCCTCAGCACGAGCTCTCCGTCGTCACCATCCACTATCTGCCCTACACAATCCGTCGTGCCAATCCCCAATCCTGTTTCCATATATCATGCACCTTTTTTGACCTTTCTCATGATCTTTACTTTGGACCTCCGCTGGGGGTCAACCTCCAAGGGAGTCCAGCACTTCGTGGGGAGCCCTCGCCCTCTCCATCAGCTCGAGCCTCTCCGCCTCCTCAGGGCTCAGCCTGTCCAGGATCTGGCCCTTGAGGCTCTCAGCCTCGTGGTTCCCCACTTTTGCATATGTGTGCGCGTCTATCAGCGGGTAAGGGTACCCTGGGTACCATGTGTACGAAGAGCACGCCAGGAGCCCCCTGAGGAGGGAATCCAGCTGCTCGCCTGTCGCATCCTCAAAGACGTCAAGCCTGTATCCCCTGTCCGCCGCCTCGTGGAGCCTAGTGTAGTAGACTGTTGCGTGGTGAGCCCACTCCTCCGACAACCCGAGCCTGATTATCCACCTCTCGTACCCTTTTCTCCGAGCCATGAAATCAACAGTCCCCGCGACCGGGTACCCGCTCTCTAGGTAAATGGTCGTGCTCTTCGAGAGGCCCGCGACGACCGCGCCCCGCTCCTTCGCCTTCTGGTAGAGCCTGTTGGCATGCTCAGTCTCGCCCTTGAACGCGGTCTGGAGAGCCCCGTCGATCAGGACACACTCGGCGCCGGACTCAACAGCCCTCTCCGCCATCTTCCATTCGCAGAACCTCCTGGCGATGGAGACCGTCCTGGTCATGTCCCCGTACATGTTCCCGACCATCAGCGACTGGTCCTTGGTGTCGATTTCCATTGGGTCGAGCGGGCACCCGCCCGCCAGCGGATATACCTCGGTACGGAAGATCGTCCTGCCTCCCTTCTTCACGACCTCGGTCTTTGATATGAACTCCGCAGTCTCGCAGTGCTCCATCTTCTTCATGCCTAGGAACTGGTTGTAATAAACCCTGTTCAAGACAACAGCAAGGGTCGGCGTCATCAGTACAGCGTTGGATCCGCCGTCGACCGCAGATATCACGGGAATCTCTTCAGCCCCTGGCAGCGGAAGCTCCTTCAGGTCCTCTTCCCTCAACACCCCGTCGAAGCCTGATACTGTCCCCTCGCTTGGGAACTCCAAATGCCCCCTCAGCGATTCGCAGATCTCGTCCAGAAGCTCCCGCAACCCATGCAACCTCAGCTATAAAACCATTCGACCACATATATATGGATGATTAATTTAATTATTTTAATTTATTTAATTAATTTCAGGCACGGTTTTCTTGGTGCTATCAAGAAACCACGTTCTAAACGGGTCTGCCGATATCATGAAGAACGCTTTAATGTCCATCGCGCTGCCGAATGTGTTCGTGGGGTGCAGGGTCGCTTCACCTTTGCCCGTCTCATGACTGAAGCCCGACTAAAAATCTGTGCCTGAAGTACTTCCGTCCAGTCAAATCTTGAACTCGGGGCTATCCTCGTAGAGCTCAAGGTACAGCCTCGTGAAAAGTTCGATGAACTCCTTCGCATCCTGTGTCGAGGAGTATAGCGTCCTACCTCCCTCGCTGATCCGTGTGATGTAACCTTTCCTCTCTAGAAAATCCAAGTGCTCCTGCCCGTTCTTCGAGTTGAGGTCGCACCTTTGAATAATTGAGGTGAAGATCCTCGGCGTCTTGCAGTAGGTGAGTATTTCCCAATATATCTCATACTGGGTCCTCTTAGCCCCAATGCGGACCATCTACTCTCCCCCCACGAGCCCGGAGAGCCTGCCCTCCGCCTCGGCTATGCCCCGGAGCCTGGCCTCCCAGCACAACGAGTATTTGCTGAAAAAGTGGGGGATCGCGAGCCCTGCCGCCCCCACCCCAAGATTTACAGCCGCTGCCGCGACCATCCCCATGGCGCTCGCCCAGTCCGCAGGCGAGCTGAGCACAACCTGCAGCAATACTAACGCCCCGTTTACGATGAAGCACAAGCCCGCCGCCTTGGTGAGCAGGATCAGCCTCGATATCAGTTGCCTGTTTGACCGGTAGTGCGCCGCCAGCCTCGCTATCAGACCTGCAAGTGCCTGCAGGTCACGGCTCCCCTTGATCCTGGAGCGCTCTTCCTTGATCTCGTCGACCCCGTCAAAGAGCTCTGCTGTTGATACAAGCCATCTCATCGCCAGGACAAATGCAGTAACCCCTACTGCGGAGGCGGCGAAATTGATTGCTGCCCACCCTGAAAGTAGTGCTTGTATGTTGGTTACTGCCAGCGCTACCCCGAGAGCCATCGCGATCCCACTGAACGCAATATTGATCACAAGAAGCGATGAGAAACTCCTGATCTCCCTCGAAAGCTTGTTTCCCACATCCATTTCCATTCTTTATCACCTGTGCAATAATGAGGGGATATTAAAGTAAAGCTTTATGAAACAATCTTACAGCTTTTTGTTATATCTTTCCAAGCCCTAGCCACCTTCCTCTTCTCATTCCCCTGATCGAGGTCGCCCTAATTTTCCTCCATGTTAAACCTCTGTTCGGTACCTTTCAAGCCTTTTCCTGCTCCGCCCCGCAGTACGGGCATCTCGGTATTCCTTCACGTAATCCCTGCCGCAGGCGCTGCACTTTGCCAACTCGTCGCCCGCATACTCCCCCTTGCATCTTTCGCACCATTGTCCGAGAAGAGCTCGAATTTCCCGCACCCCTCGCAGACGTAGGCATCGAAAGCGATGGGGGCTACCACGTCCGGATAGACCAGTACCGACAGCGCTGCGTTTATCGGACCGATCCTGAGTACTTGCTTCCCTACCGAAGACATCGCATTACCGCAATTGGGGCATTTTAGACTTTTTACCCCATTTTCACACCTTCAATAGACTGTCTGTTCTGCGATTTAACCTTAGTTTTTTGCACTAAGGAGAGGTGTTGGTGGGCTGACAACGGATGTGCTCAGACTATCCGAAAATCCGAGCTTTTCATGTAAATGCCAGGAAAACCCCCTGAAACGAGTAGGCCCTCTAAGCTGGAAAAGCTTCAGGTAGTTACTTCAACGAAAAGGGAAGCCTGCGGCTCTCAAGCTTCCGCAGGGAGGCAACCATTGAAACACAAATCAAGAAATATGGGTTTCAACTATTTATCTGATGAAATGAAACTAGGAGCTGCAGTTCCATGCGTTTGGGCATAGTCGCTTGCGAGGCACTAAAGAAGGAGCTTGAGATGATCATTGAGAATGATCCTGATGTGACCTACAGGGAATACCTCGACTTCGGGCTTCACACATACCCGGACCAGATGAAGAAGGTCATAACGGAAAAGGTGAATTCGCTCGAACGCATTGTGGATGCGGTGTTTTTGGGCTATGGCGTCTGCCAATCCTTGGGGGACCTCTCAGGAAACCTCAGGGTGCCTGCCGTGAGGCTGGAGTGCGATGACTGCATAGCCGCGCTGCTAACCCCATCCGGATATGAGATGGAGAGGAAGAGGTGCGCCGGCACTTTCTTCGTAACCCCTTTCTTCGCCGAGGCAGGGCTGAACCGGATGATGAAAGAGCTCCGCCTGGACCACCCGAAATTCCAGAGGTACGACAAGATGTGGTTCATCAGGAGGTTCTTCGACGGATACTCGAGGGCTTTGTACGTGGAGACCGGGGTGGGGGACAATGAGCGGCACGAGGCGCTCGCAAGGGCGCTCGCAGAGGAGCTCGGACTGCGGTACGAGGCGACCGAGGGCACGCTATCGGTACTCAGGGAGGGGCTGGCGAGGGCAAAGCAGCTGGCTAAGCAGAACGGTGGGACAAGCTGCTGAGGAACACCGATTACTGCGCTTCCACCAGCATGGGTTATGCCATCGCAGCGCCCAATTTCGGCATGCTTGTTAACGGGATTGTAGCCTGGGCAAGCTAGGCATTTGGGAGGTCGCGGTGTCGCAGTTGTCTGGATTTCAGTTGCCGCGGCTAAGCCCGCCTTTCTTTAATGGGATCGCACTTGAGTGAACGGTTTAATTGGATTCATTTTTATGGACACTCCAATGTCCGATTTTATGGGTAATCAAACACAATGTGTTTTTTAAAGAATCATGCCCGGTTCGGCGCCTGGGCTTTTCATCAATGTTGGTAGGACTGGCTTAGGCAATTAACCATTAAAGGCTCAGAAAAGCTCTTATCCGCATCGCGTCCAATAGTGCTTTGGTGTTTGCGTGAAGGCTCTAATCGTTTATGGCACCCGTTATGGCGCCACGAAGGGGACTTCTGAAGAAATTGCAAAAGTTCTTCGAGAGGAAAAATTCGAAGTGAAGTTAATCAACGCAGGGGAAGAAAAAATCAAAGACATCTCCGAATATGGATTGGTCGTTGTGGGAAGCGGTGTCGCATGCGGCAGATGGGTGAACGAGGCGGAGGATTTTCTGAAGAAATTCAGGAAGGATTTCGAGAACAAGAAGTTGGCACTTTTTGTTTCCTCTGTGGAGCCGATCCCAAAAAAAGAGGGGGATACAGCGGAAGTTTCCAAAATGCACAAGATAGTTGGAGGATAGGGTCTCGAAGTACGGTCTCAAACCTATATCGATTGGGTTCTTTGGAGGCATAATTGACTTCAACAGGATGGGTTTCCTGACGCGGAAAGGCATGGAAGCGGCTTTCAAGGCACCGCTTCAGAAGCACCGATTCAAGGAGACCGCGCCAGGTGCCTATGATTTGCGCGATTGGGATGAGATCCGCAGCTGGGCAAAGGAGCTTGCAAATAAGGCTCGAGAGTGGCGTGTAGTGGACGTTAGCGAAGGACTGAAAAAAGCTTTCATCCTTTCAGTTATAGCTGGATCCTTGATAGTCTGCAACGCTGTAGCTGTTGGGGTCGCAGGTGCATGCTTCCCTTGGATTTTTCCTACGCTTCCAGGATCAGACAGCAACTCAACAGTCCCATTTGTTAATATTGCAGCATAGGGCTAACATGTGGAGCTCTGTTGCTGTTCGGATCGTTGATGTTGCAAATGAAGCCAAAAACAGGAAAGCCTGGGGCATACTGATAATCATATGCTCTTTACCCTGCGTTATAGCGGGCGGATGGTTCATAATGGGCTTCATTTTTGGCACAATCGGCGGAGTCAAAGTGCTTAGATGGAACCATGAAATCCCCGCAAAAATCCCTCTCGAGTGTAATCGAAAACAATTTCAGAGTGGGGAGTCTCCGGAGACAATGGTCAGCACCCCGAGAAACGGCGAGCCCGCAGGCATGGGAACCAAGTAAGCACTCGCCGAAGTCCAATCGAGCTTTTTTATATGGGGTGCGCCCCTGTTAAATCCAGTGATCCCATTGGCAGAGCTCGTCTTCGTTGGGCACACCTCGGTCGACAGGGTGAGGAACTCCAACGGCGAGAGGATCCAGCCGGGCGGGGCCGCCCTCTACGCGGCCTACGGGGCGAGGACGCTCTGCAGGGACGTCTGCCTTGTCACCGCTGTGGGGAGCGACTACAGCTTCTGGGAGGCGCTCTCGGAGTTCCCAGCCGAGTTCATCGCCCGCCGCAGAGGGGGGAGCACCAGGTTCGACGTCTCCTACGACTCCGGCTGGAATGCGCACTACCACTCCTCCGATCCGGGTCCAGCCTCCGCGATCACGACGCGCGCGCTCCTGAAGGCGGTCCGGAGGGGTGCTGGGTTCGTGCACGTCGCCCCGATGAATCCCCCAAAGGTGGAGCGGATGGTCTCAGCGCTCAGGGAGTCTGGGCTCGACGTGAAGATCTCGGTTAACTCGTGCATCAACTACATGGACAGCAGCGCCAACCGGAGGTCGATACTGAAGGCGGCGTCGATGGCTGACATATTCATACTGAACGAGCGCGAGCTCCACGCGCTCACGGGGAAGGAGGTCGTGGCCGAGGCAATAAAAGCCATAAAATCGAAAACCCTCGTCCTGACCCTCGGCGAGATAGGGACCATGATAAGGTCGGACGGGACGCGGGACCTGATCCCTGCGCTCTCGGCGATCACGAAGAAGGCTGTGGACGTGACAGGCGCCGGCGACACCTGGTCAGGGAGCTTCCTGGCCGCGTTCCACAAGACCGGCAGCTGGATCAAGGCAGTCTCGTTCGCGTCTTTCGTCTCGGCGGTGAAATGCACTGGGTGGAACTTCGAGAAGGTGAGGAAGCTCCGCTTCGACACCGTGGAGGAGGTCTACGACTTGGCCATCGCGATGAAGGAGAAAGGCAGGCAGCTGAGGCTGTCTGAAGCCCTGAAGAACGGGCTTGAGCCCAATGACCCGGCAAGGCCATGATCCGCACATTGAGATCTTTGGCGGGCGCCTTCCCCTGCATCCCTAAGGCCTTGTCTTCCGTCTCTTGCCATCCCTTCCGGGATCATCGCCTTCTCTTCTTAAGCTCCTTGAATACGTCCTCCAGGCTTGCCCCCTTCATCTGGAGAAGTATGATCAGGTGGTAGAGGAGATCAGCAGCTTCGCTGATCGCCCTCTCCCTGCTCTCCACGGCTCCCGCCAGAGCCGCCTCGACCCCCTCCTCGCCGACCTTCTTAGCCGCCTTCGCGAGCCCGCCGGAGGCTATCTTGGAGGTGTACGAACCCTCACGTGGGTTCGCGATCCTGTCCTTCACCACACTCTCCAGCTCCGCGGGGACCTCCCAGGCTGCCAGGTGCTCGACAACCGGATTGTGGAAGCAGGTCCCTTCCCCTGTGTGGCAAGCGTTCCCGACCTGCCTGACCTTGAATAGCAGGGAGTCGGAGTCGCAGTCGGAGTAGACCCCGAGCACGTACTGGTAGTGACCGGACTCCTCGCCCTTCATCCAGATCCGCTTCCGGGTCCTCGACCAGTAGTGCATCATCCCGGTGCTCAGCGTCCTCCTCAGCGCCTCCTCGTCCATGAACGCGAGCATCAGTACCCTCCCGTCCTCCCCGACAGCTACAGCAGGGATTATTCCTCCCAGCTTCGCAAAGTCGAGGGACTTGACCAATCTTTCGATCGCCTCCTCCTCCAGCTTCACGCCGTCCTTGCCTAATTCATCCGACATCAATTCGCATCCCCTTTCCTTTTCTTTCCTTTCATTTGCCTTCCTATCGTCTCCCCCGCATCTCTTCTTAACATGGCACTTTTACTGTAATGCCAGCCTCACGCGGGCTGCCCTTTTTCTTCCTGCTGAGAGCTCTGCACTGCCCTGACTGGCACGCCCCTCTCCATTAGGTACCTCTTGACATCGCCCACTGTGTACTCAGCGTAGTGGAATATGGATGCCGCAAGTGCCGCGTCAGCCTTCCCTGCAGTGAGCGCCTCGTATATGTGTGACGGGTTCCCTGCCCCGCCTGACGCGATGACTGGGATGTTGACGCTCTCGGAGACGCGCCTCGTCAGATCGAGGTCGTACCCGTCCTTCGAACCGTCGAAGTCCATGCTGGTCAGCAGGATCTCCCCGGCGCCCATCTCCTCCGCCTTCACCGCCCATGCGACCGCGTCCATGCCGGTCGCCCTCCTCCCCCCGTGCGTGTAGACCTCCCACTTCCCTTCGCTGATCCTCTTCGCGTCTATCGCGACCACTATGCACTGGCTCCCGAAGATCTCAGCCCCCTCCGTGATCAGCCTCGGGTTCTGGACCGCGGCGGTGTTGAGGGAGACCTTGTCCGCCCCTGCCATCAGAACCCTCCTCACGT
Organism: Candidatus Methanosuratincola sp.; assembly: GCA_029907755.1. Lineage (GTDB taxonomy): Archaea > Thermoproteota > Methanomethylicia > Methanomethylicales > Methanomethylicaceae > Methanosuratincola. The sequence goes on along the minus strand of JARYLH010000018.1, from coordinate 3,321 downwards.
CGGCGTAGCTCCTTACCCCCCCTCCCACAGTGAACGGGATCGAGAGCTCGTACGCCGTCTTCCTGACCATGTCTATCACAGTCTCCCTGTTGTCCGACGAGGCGGTGATGTCCAGAAAGACGATCTCGTCCGCCCCTTGCCGCTCGTACTCAAGGGCCTGCTCTACGGGGTCACCAGCATCCCTAAGGTTCACAAACCTTATGCCTTTGACCACCCTGCCCCTGTCGACATCCAGGCACGGTATGATCCTCTTTGTCAGCGTCACCTGACCGCCCCCATCGCTTCCCTAAGCGTGAACGCCCCCTCGTAGAGGGCCTTGCCAAGGATCACCCCTGCTGCCCTCGACCCCTTGAGCATTGCCAGGTCGGATAGGCTCGAGAATCCCCCCGCAAGGTACACCTCCCCCCTGATCTCGGAGGCAGCCCTCAGCGAGTACTCGATGTTAGGCCCCTTCATTGTCCCGTCCCGGTCAATCGCGGTCATCATGAAGTTCCTCACGCCGATCTCCTCAAGCCTCCTGCACAGCAGCGTGGCGTCTATCCCGACCATCTCCTTCCAGCCCTTCACTGCTACCCTGCCGGCGAGGTGGTCCACCGCGGCCATGACCCTGTCCGACCCGAACTCCTTGATGCTCGCCTTAATCAGGTCCGCGTCGAGCGCCCCCGTCCCGAAGATGACCCTCCCGGCGCCAGCACGGATGTAATCCCTCGCGACCTCAATGCTCCTTATTCCGCCTCCCACCTCGACCTTTGCGCCGACGTTAGCTATTATCCGCTTTATCTGTTGCGGGTTGCTCCCGACGCCAATCGCAGCGTCCAGGTCGATCACATGTATCCACTCTGCGCCCTCGCCCTCCCACTTCCTCGCCGCCTCGAGGGGGTCCTCGAAGTACACCTTTGCCTCCTCCAGCCTCCCCTTGGTGAGCCTCACGCACTTCCCCCCAGAGATGTCCACTGCGGGTATCACGGCGATCAACGCACAGCAGCCTCCAGGAAGTTCCTTATCACTGCCCTGCCGGCTTCCCCGCTCTTCTCCGGGTGGAACTGCGTGCCGAAGACCGTGCCCTTCGCGACCATCGCCGGGATCGGCACGCCGTATTCGGTCTCGGCGACTGTGACGCTCTCCTCTTCCGGCCTGCAGTAGTATGAGTGGACGAAGTAGAAGTGCTCCCCGTCTTGGACACCTCTGGTCAGCGCACACCGCCTCAATACCCTTACGCTGTTCCAGCCCATGTGGGGGACCTTCACCGTAGGCGGCAGCCTCACAACGTCCCCCCTTATGATTCCGAGACCCGGGTACTCCCCGCCCTCGAAGCTCCTGGTGAACAGGAGCTGCATCCCGAGGCAGACGCCGAGCGCGGGGATCTCGCCGCTGCGAATCCGCTCCACCGTCCCCCCGAAACGCTCCAGGAGCGCCCTCGCCCCGTCCCTGAAGGCGCCGACTCCAGGGATCACTACCGCGTCAGCCCCGTCCGCATCCCTGTCGCGCTGAGCGACGATCACCTCCACTCCGGCTCTAGCCCCAGATCCAGGACCAGTGTCCAAGCCTGCAGCCGTACCTTGACCTGCCCTCTCAATCCCCCTCCTTATGCTCAGGAGGTTCCCAAGCCCCATGTCCAGCACTGCCACCCTCATCCGATCAGATCGCCCCCTTTGCGCTCGGGATCTCAGTCCTGCCTGTGAGCGACACAGCATCCCTCAGCGCAACCGCGAGCGCCTTCACTGCCGCCTCCACCTTGTGGTGGTCGTTGCTCCCGTACAGCACCTTGATGTGCAGGTTGCACCTCAGCGAGGATGCGAGCGACTCGAGGAAATGTAAGATGTCCTCGACCTTAGTGTCCTCGATCGTTTCTCCCTCCGTCCTGAGCCTTATCCTGCTGTATGCCCTCCCGCCTAGGTCGACAACGGCCCTGGCCAGGGCGTCGTCCATGGGCACGTAGGCATACCCGAACCTCCTGATCCCCCTCTTGTCCCCTAGGGCAGCCTGGATCGCCTCTCCCAGGGCGAGCGCGGTGTCTTCTATTACGTGGTGCTTCAGGTCCCCGGAAGCCTCGAGGTCTACCCTTATCGAGGAGTGCTTCGCAAGCGTCCTCATCATATGATCGATGAAAGCAGACCCTGTGCTACCGGTGAACTCGCCCGGACCCTCGAGGCAGACCCTTGCCCTGATCTGGACCTCGCTCGTCCTCCTCTCGCAGGCGCCTTCCCTTTTATCTGCCCATGGCCTGATCCCAAACCCCCTGTCAGCACTCATGCTAGATCACCTATTGCCCCCTTCAGCATCTCGATGAACTTCAGGTTGTTCTCCCTGGTTGAGACGGTAACCCTGATGCAGTTCTCTAGGAGCGGCATCCCTCCCCTGTCCCTCACGTCCATCCCTGCTTCGCCCAGGCGCCTCACCACCTCGCCCGAGTGGACCCCCTGCGGGAGCCTGAACAGTATGAAGTTGGCGTCAGACTCGTATGCCTCGACCCCGCTCAGCATCTCGAGCTCGGCCAGGAGGTAGTTTCTCTCTTCGACCACCTGCTTGATGAACGACTCGTAGACCTTCCTGTTCTCGAGCACGAGCCTGACCATCTCCTGCGCGACAGAGTTGACGCTGAAAGGGCTCTGCGCGGCCCTCAGCCACTCCAGCAGCCTCGCGTTCCCGACGCAGTACCCTGCCCTGAGGCCAGCCATCCCGAATGCCTTTGAGAAGGTCCTCAGGACCAGCAGGTTCTCATACTGGGTGCACTCCCCCGAGAGTGAGTACGGCGCGAAGTCTGCATAAGCCTCGTCGAGCACGACCACACTGCCGCTCTCTTCGACTACCCTCAGGACCTCGTCCCTGTTGAACTGCTTGCCGGTCGGGTTGTTCGGCGAGCAGATGAATATGACCTTGGTCGATTCGCCTATGGCGGAGAGGACGCTCTCGGCGGTCAGGTCGAAGTCGCCTGTGGTCAGTACCTGCCTCGTCTTCCCCCCTGCGATCTCAGAGTAGAACCTGTACATCTCGAAGGTCGGATCGACCACGATCGCCTCCCGCCCCTCTGAGGATAGGAAGACCTTCGCTACCAGGTCGAGTATCTCGTCGGACCCGTTCCCGATAAGCACCTCGTCCTCCCAGACCCCCAAGCTCTCGGCTACGGCCCTCGCTGCCGACCAGCCATTCGGCGGCGGGTACTCCCTTACGTCCACCCTCTTAACTGCCTCTGCGAGGAGCGTGTCAGAGAAGAACCTGTTCACCAGCATGTTCTCGTTTAGCCCCATCCTCACCCTCCCCTCCCCTGAGAGGCTGGCATAGGCTCCCTTCCCCCTCCTCTCGCCCAGGATTGCCCTGAGG
>JARYLH010000189.1 GCA_029907755.1 Candidatus Methanosuratincola sp. | reverse complement strand
CTGCCCTGCAGCAGGTGATAAAGCAAGACGCAAAGCCTTCCCTGGAGCAGGGTACCAGGGTGAAATATGCCCCTGTGAGTGAAGCCGGCACCTATACTTGGGCAGGAAGATACGCAGGAGCCAGAGCTGGGCTTCAGGAGAGTGAGCAGATCTATCTGGGGCAGGGAGCTTATCCTGGTGAGGTGCAAGGCATCTCCAGGCAGGTTGGCGATAGGGTAATCCCGCCAGGGAAACCCATTGATGTTGAGATCCTGCCTAAGGTGGTCATACGCAAAATAGATGCCATCCCAAGTGAAGTCACCGTCTTTGATGTTGAGGATAAGGTCACCACTGTGCCAGGATCCTCGTTCAAGATCATCGTTGACGCAGATACTAAGATCATCCAGGTGCCTGGTGATGATGTTATCACCCGGACTGTCCCCAATCCAGGAGATCTGGGTATAGGCAAGCGAGTCAGGGTGAGAAAACCCTGGAGCCCCAGGAGAGGTGGAGGGCTGGAGGGGCTCTGGGGAGGCGAAGGAAAGAGAAAATATGAGGAAAGGCTCAATCCCTTTGATAGCATCCTAGAGATGGGGCAGCCTCACAGGCACAGGCATGGGCATGGGAGAAAATCTAGGGGATCTGGCCTGCTATGGGCAATAGCTACAGCCCTGGCTGGGCTCTTTGTTATTTATTTCATTGTTTCCCTCATGCTCCCTGCAATAGGGATGCTGGATTATCATGTGTTTAACTTCATGAATCATCCCAACATCCCATTTTCAGCAACATATACCTTTCAATCCCCTTATTATGGGGTTTTCAACTTGAACAGAGCCAGGCGAATGGCTTCCGCTTTTTCGGTGATCG
>JARYLH010000188.1 GCA_029907755.1 Candidatus Methanosuratincola sp. | reverse complement strand
GGAGGCAATCAGGGTGCCGCTTCGCCACGTCAACCATGATCTTCATCGACTTGTCGAGGTCGGATTCGTAGCTTATCGAGACAAGGACCGGGGTAAGCTTCGTTGGATCATTCCTAGTATAATTGACAACCACTTCATTCTGGAGCATAGCATTGGGAACCATCAGACGCCGGTTATCCCAAGTCCTGAGCACCGTGTGCATCAGCTTGATGTCCTCCACGAAGCAGAACTCGTTCTTGAACATTACGGCTTCATCAACCCTTATTGGCTGGAATATGGATATGGTCATTCCTGCGAAGATGTTCGAGAGCGTGGATTGCGCCGCAAGACCCACTACGATCGAGGCGAAGCCAGCCGCAACGAATATTGAAGCGATAGAAGCCCCCAGTTCCGGAAAGGCGGCGAATGTTGCAGATGAGACCCCGATAATGATTATTATCGCGAGCGCCAATCGCCTGATGAACCGATAACTCGTCGCAAGGCTCGGATTTCTCTCCACTATCTTTGCAATTTGCATGTGCAGGGTTCGGTTTATTATGTATGCTATGATGAACGTGATAGATAGCCCTACGACGAAAGTCAGCAGGGGGACAAAAATGCCATTAATGTCAATAAACTCGAATGCCATTGCGCTTCAGTAATTAACTCTTATCGTATATAAAGAATTTGGAATGTGGCGCTAAAAGGAAAAAAAGGTTGTTTACTGAGGCTTCGGGACATCCTTGTGGATGTCGTAGTACAGCGGACCGCGCTCCTTCTTTGTCACAAGGGAAACGACGATCAGTGTCAAGAAGCCGAGGATCATGCCCCAAGCTCCGGCGTCGAGGTAGAACATTTTTATAAAGGCACCAGTTCCCATCGGGATGCGGTATCCGAGTGTAAGGATTGCGGACGTAAGCATGCCAACTGCAACGCCAGCAGTCCCGCCAATCTTGGTTACGCCCTTCCAAGTCGTGGCAAGGAGCAGCGCGGGTGCGAGCGTGGCGGCGAACTGCGCCCATCCGATTGCAGCGAGCCACGTGATTAGCTCAGAGGGGAACAGCGTTTCAAGCACTATTATGACTCCAACGAC
>JARYLH010000187.1 GCA_029907755.1 Candidatus Methanosuratincola sp. | reverse complement strand
CCTCGCATACCACTCGCCGAATACCAAGTGGGCCTTGAGGATCGATTCTGCTATTATCGTATCGAAACTGATCTTTTCTGCAAGGGCTTTATCGAGAAGCTCTAATGCCTTCTCACTTTTGCCGTGAAGGATTGCGTTGCTGAGTTCTGCCAATAGCTCATCCTCTGTGAGGTTCGCCATGTTCCAACCCTTTGTCCACTGTGAGTGGATTTCTGCTCTTTTATAACAATTTAGTGGGCAAGGGTCTGTTTCATTGGGGTTTCTCGATAATTGATCTGAACACCAGTTCAGTATTTGCGAAAATGGTTGAGGTCATTGCGAATCTTGCTGTAAGCACTGCTTCGCCAATTTCCTTGTCTGTCAATCCCATGTGCCTGCCCAATTAAATGAAGTATTTGCAGCATGTCTTATTGTGCAGAACGGCAGCTACAGACATCATTATCAGTTGCTTGTATTTTGGAGGAACGTTGGGGAGGCTCATTACGAATTTCCCTTCCTCCGCTTGCCTTGGGATCCATTCGGGCATTATTTTATGTTGCCTCGGAACAGGATCAGATTCAGAGCATTCTGACTTACGACGCCGAGTATTTGACCAGGGCTTCTCGCATCGTATACATATGCAAAGGGCTGGTTATGTACGATCATCTTCTCAAGGATGGAGGTGATGTCTTCCTCAAGTTCAATCTTCAATATGTCGGGGTTGGCGATCTCAGACACCTTTATGTCGCCCCATTCCCTTGCTGGCACTAAGCGGAGCTCATTATTGGAGATGGTGCCGATGGCTTCGAGTGACTCGGAAAGCACAAGGTATGTCTTCCTAAAAAAATCAGGGTTATCCTTTACGAAGGACTCGAGGGTAATATTCCCGGGCGTCGTGTCGAAAATCGTGGACATGATGTCCTTGGCTTTCAATTCTGAGACCACTGTCCGGGCATAGGAGGGTGTGAGCAAGCCTGCTGCCTCATCCTTAGTTGGAGGTTTTGTATGCGCCTTTGCGTAGTTCATGAGCGGAGGGAAGATTATGATCACGACTATCACGCAGAGGACGTACATAGAAAACAGCTGACCATTCACGACGCCGGCAGATAGGAGCGTTAGCATAAGGGCCACATCGACCGCGCCCTTTGACATTAAGCCGATCCC
>JARYLH010000186.1 GCA_029907755.1 Candidatus Methanosuratincola sp. | reverse complement strand
TATGCTAATTGACGGAACTGTAGAATGTTGGTCTCGAACCACGGGATACACGGTTGAGTTCAACACTCTTCAACCGTTGATAGGCAACTGGAATGACACTAACATCTTGCTAGATGCACATGACCTAGCAACATTCAACGGATTTCTTGATTTAGACTTCATTACTGGGGATGAGTGCCAGATAAAGGCGAACGAGGCCCTCATTGTCAACACTCTTCAGTTACAGAGTATCAGACTTCTCAATGAGTTTGTCTAGTTCACATGATTCACATGATTCCGTTCTTATTTCATACATAATCTAGGCATTACTTTTTTGGGCAGTGCAACCTATTCCAAAATCAGAAATGAAAATTGTCTATGAGCCTGACTTCCCGTCTTTTAGGCACATAGTCGTTCGAGGTCGAGGCCCAGGGCCTCGACGATCTTCCGCTGCTTCCTCGTGACCTCGCCTGTAACAAAGGAGCCGTCCAGCATCTCCATCCTTCTGAGCTTCGAAAGCTCCAGCATTACCGCCGGCAACGAATAGTCGCGGCAGAGCTTGCTCGCCTTCATCATAGCCAGGATCCTCGTGCGGAGGATCAGGGCGATGAAGTTGACGAAGATCATCGCCTTCACGACCTCGGTGCGCTGGCTGCGAAGCGGCAATGTAGCCAGGTCGTTCTTGAGCGCGTAGAACATTTTCTCGATCACGTCCCGTTCGCGAGACCAGAGCAAGCACTCCTGCCAGGTCCGCTGGCCGGAATGCAGCACGATCGTCTTCCCCGCTCGGTTCAGACGCTGCGCGATAGCCTTCTTCTTGACCTCCAGCATGAAGTGCTTCTCTCTCACGCTCCAGGTGAAGTACTTCGCTAGCGATCCGGCCTCCTCCTCGAACACCCTGGCAGGGTTCTGCCAGGGCTTCAGTTCGATGTTCAGGAGGCGTTCCCTGACACGTTCCAGCCAATCGTAGAACGAGGTCTTCTCCTCCTGCTCTCGCTTCAGATCGTGATAGAGGTACCCGTGCACCTCCAGCTCGCCGAGCTGGAGCGAGGCCTCTTTCACGAAGAGCGTCTCGCCCTCCAGCTTCCTCAGGAAAGCGGGGTCCTCGATGTCCGCATGCTCCTGCGAGATCACCGACTTCGCTTCAGCTAGGGTGAGCGGGGCGGGGATGATGAAGTCATACCCCGCGTTCATGAGCTCGGTCAGATTCGCAAGCGAA
>JARYLH010000185.1 GCA_029907755.1 Candidatus Methanosuratincola sp. | reverse complement strand
ATCCGTCTTGGTTATTTTCTGGATAGAAGTAGCTGAGGCAGGGTCTTCAGTCGAAGGCTCTGAATCCGGATTCTCCAGCCTATCTCTATAATATTCAGGCCATTTGTCCGCAGACCAGGCTGTCATGCCACCTGCGATCATGCCCGAGAGCATATAGCCCGACTCGCCGGTGACGGGGTTCTCTTTGATGTAGCCAATCCCAGTCCAGTCCTCGTATTGAATTTCAGACTGCGGAATGCGGATTGTGAGATTTTGGTTCACTGAATTCTGAATGTCCTCTTTGATGTTTTGATCGAAGGGGAGGGTGGGGAGAATTGATGCGATGTTGGATTTGTCGATGGTTAGAATCTGGGTTGGGGGTTGCGTGCTGCGGGTTAAAGTAAAGAGCTTAGCCGTTGAGATGCTCTCCACCTGAAAGCCTTCCTCGAAGATACGATTCTCCAGTATCGACCCCTGAAGCCCAGAAATCTTCATGAATTCTTTTTCTCTGCCACCTGCATTCTGCCTACTGGCGACTGTCTCTATCTACTGGTTTCACTGCCACACCCATTTGATGATGTAATACCGATCCGGAGTTCGCTTCCAAGTATAGACATCTCCATTGGGTGCAACTACAGGAGAACCATATTCCTCAAATACACTTATTAAGGGTTCGACTCCAGGATCTCTTGATTCTTCCTCGTATCGACCTTCGGGCATAGTTAGTCTTGCCAGCTCTTTTCCTTGGTCGTCGTATCGAGCTACCTGCCTATGACCAACGCCATAAAGATTTCCATTCAGATCCCTTATATATTGGGGGGATGCCCCAGCCCCCATAATCTCCCATGTCTTATTAGGGTATTTCACTGTCACCTTGTACCTCCCAGGGGCTAACTTCTTCTCCTTTACCTCCCCTAACTCCAAGGGGCGCTCTGTATAAGTATTGAGTAACTGACCGGTGGAAGAGTATTTGAGGTACTTATTGTCCTGCGAGTTTAATACTATTATCGTGTTATTAACAACATGTATTTCGGGAGTGTAAACTATACCTTTAAATGAAGTAACTAAGTTACCAGAATAATCATATAGCATGTAATCATCTTTTGCTTTTAATAAAATCTTATCTCCAACAATAAAAGGGTTATAGAACATCTGAAACCTGTATTTTAAAGGCTCAATGATTTTAATTATAGAGCCTACCGGCGATATTATGTATAAGCGTCCAT
>JARYLH010000184.1 GCA_029907755.1 Candidatus Methanosuratincola sp. | reverse complement strand
GAGGAAGGTGAGCTCGTGATCACCCCGCTGGACAGGGAGGCTATGCCAATCCTCCGGTATAGGACTGGGGACCTCACCCGCATAATAGATGGGGTCTGCGAATGCGGGAGGACACACCGGAGGATAGAGTGGATCCGGGGCAGGATAGACGACATGGTGAAGATCAGGGGCATAGGCGTTTACCCGTCTACCATCGAAAAGATCATTGCCTCCCACCCAGAGTCCAACGGGAACTTCCAGATCTTGCTCAGCGGCGTCGATGACATGACGGTAAAGTTGGAGGTAAAGAACGGAGTCATGTCGGACCAGGCTGCCGTCAACAGGCTGAAGTCATCGATCTTCGATGAGATAAAGGATGCGACTCTGCTGCGCTCGAATGTAGAGATTTGCCCGCCCGGATCCATAACCCGGAGCGAAGGTAAGGCTAAAAGGGTAATCGACCTGAGGAGGCTCTGAAATGCTCGAGATTTTGGGATCGATAGTCCAGTCCCCCAACCTTAGCCCGATAGGGATCGATTGGTGGATAATTCTTGGCGGTTGGGTTCCCGGCTTCCTGGGGCTCGCGTTGGCGTTCTTGATATGGGCAAGATCAAGGAGGGACGTCGATGAGTGAACTGATGGACAGCGCTCTATACATCGTAGTGATTGCATTCTACATGGCTACTTTGGCGGTTGTGGGCTGGCTAGGCAAGAAAAAGGTCAGCAGCATAAGCGACTGGTACGTGGGCGGCTTCAAGATAGGCGGGGTAGTCATGGGTGTAGCCTTCTTTGCCACTTACTTCAGCGCCGTCCTTATGATCGGATTCGCTGGTTCGGCTAGCAAGTGGGGGATGAGCGCGACTGTGATAGGCATGTGGCACGCCGTCTCAGCTGTGATCGCCTTTGCAGTGCTCGCACCGAGGCTATCCAAGGCATTCAGGGGGCTCAATGCCATGACGTTCTCAGAGTTCCTGTCGCTCAGGTATGGCAGCAAGACGCTCCGCTATATCTCTGCCCTGATCATTGCGATCTTCATAATCCCCTACACCGTTTCTGCGTTCATCGCAATGGGCTCTGCAATTTCGACAATCGTTGGCACCCCATTCTGGATGGGGGTGCTCGTAGCGGGCGCTATCATAGCAGTCTACGTCTTCAGCGGAGGGCTCTTCTCAGCCACCCTTGCTGAATTCATCCAAGGTATTGTGATGACCATAGCTGTAGTGGCCGTGTGGATCTTCTCCTACAC
>JARYLH010000183.1 GCA_029907755.1 Candidatus Methanosuratincola sp. | reverse complement strand
AGGCTTGAGCTCAGGCCTGCTGGACTTCCTTGACCTGGGGAACGACTTTCTTGAGATACGCTTCCACGCCCTGCTTGAGCGTCATGAGCGAATAGGGGCATGAGCCGCAGGCGCCCGTAAGCCGGACTTTTACCACGCCGTCTTCGCTTACCGACACCAGCTCTATGTCTCCACCGTCCGCCATCAGGGACGGACGCACATTCTCGATCGCTGATTTGACTTGTTCAAAAAGCATGTCTATCTCCTCTCTTCATCGTAAGCTAGCGATTTGCTGCAGACTGGTCAAGTAATCGGCACGGCGGCTTGGCTCGCCATAGCTGTTCTCCCTGGTTCTCCCGCCCGGCGGCTTGGCTCGCTATAGCTGAACCCCCTTCGATGTGCTAAAATACGGCTCTGCAACCCTGGAAGGCGAAATGGCGCGGATAATCGTATTTGTGAACCAAAAAGGCGGTGTCGGCAAGACAACCAGCGCGATCAACATAGGCGCGACGCTGGCACTTCACCACAAGAAAACCCTGCTCATCGATTTTGACCCGCAGGGGAACCTTACTTCTGGCATCGGCGGAAAACTGACGCACAACAACATCTACCACGTAATATCGGGGCTTACCGATATAAAGAGCGTCATCCAGCCCCTGCCTGTACCGCGCCTCTTCCTCGCCCCCTCTTCGGTAGATCTCAGCGGAGCCACCATCGAACTCGTCGACAAGCCCGATCGCAACGACTATCTGCGCAGAGCCATCGCGCCGGTCCTGGATGAATACGAGTTCATCCTCATCGACTGCCCGCCTTCGCTGGGGATCCTTACCCTCAACGGTCTTGCTGCCGCGACGGAAGTGATCATTCCCCTGCAGTGCGAATATTTCGCACTGGAAGGGCTTTCGCTCATCATTCAGACTATTGGACTTGTTCAGAAAAGCATCAACCCGAATCTCAAGATCGGCGGAATCCTGCTCACCATGTTCGACGTCCGCAACCGGCTTTCTCACCGGGTTGTCGAGGAGGTGAGGGGCCATTTCGGGAACAAGGTCTTCAAGACCGTCATCCCCCGGAACGTAAGAATCTCGGAGAGCCCCAGCCACGGGCTCCCGATCATCCTCTACGACGTCAAGTCCCGCGGGGCCGTTGCCTACATGGACCTGGCTCATGAAATCCTCTATAACGGGAGAGCCTAGGATGTTAAAGAAAAACTCGCTGGGAAAAGGTCTGGGCGCCATGTTCCCCGACCTGTTGGAAAAGATCGGTGACAAGCCGGT
>JARYLH010000182.1 GCA_029907755.1 Candidatus Methanosuratincola sp. | reverse complement strand
CCCGATCACCATCTCTGCCGCCGCCACCCCGAGCCCCCCGTCCGAAAGGTCGTGGCACGCAGCCACGATGCCCGCGTCTATGGCTGATGTCAGGGCGTCCATGATTCTCCTTGAAACCGCAGCATCCACCCTCGGCCAATCACCACCCTCTACCCCCTTCGACCTCAGGTAGGCTGACCCGCAGATCTCCTCCTTTGTCGTGCCAAGCAGGTAGACCGGGTCGCCTGCAGCCTTGAGCTCCGATGTAACCGCCTTCCTGACGTCGGGTATTATACCGACGCCTGTTATCAGAAGGGTCGGTCTAACCGGCCCCATCGGGCTCTCGTTGTATAGGGAGTCCTTTCCCGATATGAAAGGCGTGCCGAAAGCCTTTGCGAAGTCATAGCAGGCCTCACATGCCCTCAGCAGGGAACCCATCCTGTCCTCCTTCTCTGGGTTCCCCCAGACGAAGTTGTCCAGTATCGCTATCCTCCTCCCCCCGACCGCAACGTTGTTCCTGAGCGCTTCCTCAAGCGAGCAGGCTGCCATCCAGTACGGATCTGGGTAGAACGGGTTGATCCCGCAAGAGATGACCGCACCCATCCACGAGTCCTTGAGGGGCTTGATGACTGCAGCATCGTTGTGGCTCCCCGATTGCCCCTGCACAGGCTTGACGACCGTAGCCCCTCTCACCTCATGATCATAAGTCCTGACTACTCCCTCCCTGCTCCTAACGTTCGGGTCTGCGAGGAGCGCGAGGAGCTCTGATGGCAGATCCTCCGGCTCCTTGAGCAAGAGCGGTCGAGGGCTCGACTCGACCCTCTTAGCCCTTCTCTTGAGCCTGGGCGGGCTATATAGAAAGTCGAGCCCGAGGTCGCAGACTGTGACCCCCTTGTACGTCGCTCTGAGCCTCTTCGTGGAGTTGAACTTGCCAAGGACGCACCACTCCAGCTCTTCGCCATCGAAGATGTGGGCGACTCTCTCGAGGTTCTTGGCAGGCACCGAGAAGAGCATCCTCTCTTGGCTCTCTGAGACCCAGATCTCCCAGGGAGCCATTCCCGCCTCCTTGAGTTTCACTCCGTCCATTTCAACCGTGAGGCCCAGCCCCGACCTGCTCGCCATCTCGCCTGTTGCACATGAGATCCCGCCGCCCCCGAGGTCCGTGATCCCGGATGCCAGGCATTCGTCCCTTATCCTGATCACCGCCCTCCTTAGCCTCTCCTCCACAAGCGGGTTGGGTATCTGCACCGCCGACCTCAGCCCCTCCGAGTCCTCTGGCAGGTCGGTGGAGGCGAAAGTCAC
>JARYLH010000181.1 GCA_029907755.1 Candidatus Methanosuratincola sp. | reverse complement strand
TAATCGGCACCCTTATAATCAATCTCTTCGCTAGCGGGTTGGGCATACCGCTCGGAATCCTCACGGGCATATACCTCGCTGAGTACGCCTACGATAGCAAGATGGGCTCTGCTGTCAGGACGATCGTCGAGTCGCTCTCGGGGGTCCCTTCAATAGTTATAGGCCTCTTCGCCTTCACCTTGATAGTCCTGACATTCCGCCACTATACGGGGGTTGCAGCAACCTTGGCCCTTGGCATCATGATGATACCCCTTGTGGCCAAGGCTACGGAGGAGTCGATGAGGGTGGTGTCAAACGATCTTAGGGAAGCCGGGATGGCACTGGGGATCCCTAAGTACAACATAACGACAAGGATAGTTCTAAGTATGGCTAAGGGAGGGGTGATCTCCGGATCATTGCTTGCCTTCGCCAGGATCAGCGGCGAGACCGCACCGTTGCTTTTCACTGCACTCTTCAGTTTCTACTGGCCAACCGGGATAGACCAGCCAATCGCGACACTGCAGGTTCTCATCTACAATTATGCAATAAGCGGCTTCGCCGACTGGGTCGCGAAGGCATGGGGAGCTTCACTTCTTCTAGTCCTATTGGTAATGACAATCAATGTTGCGGTTAGAACTTTTGGAAGAAAGAAATACGGGGGTGCCTGATAAATGGCCACAAAACTTGTAACCGAAAAATTGAGTGCCTGGTTCGGGAAGAAGCAGGTCCTGAAAGACGTCTCAATCGCATTCGAAGAGAAGCAGGTCACTGCACTAGTGGGTCCTTCGGGGTGCGGAAAGTCTACCTTCATAAGGTGCCTTAACAGGATGCATGAACTAAATCCTGGCGCGCGGGTTGAAGGGAAGGTGTTGCTCGATGGGCTCGACATCTACGGAATGGACCCTATGGACGTCCGGCGAAAGATAGGCATGGTATTCCAGAAGCCAAACCCATTCCCCAACATGTCCATATCTGACAATGTTGTTGCTGGAATCAGGCTTTCAGGGGAGAAGCGCAAGGCGGATCTGGATGAAATAGTCGAGCGTACGCTCAGGTCTGTGGGGCTCTACGACGAGGTCAAGGACGACCTCAGGAGATCGGGAGCAAGCCTCTCAGGGGGACAGCAGCAGCGACTCTGCATCGCAAGGGCGCTCGCAATGGAGCCTGAGGTGATCCTGATGGATGAACCTTGCTCAGCCCTTGACCCGATTGCCACAGCTAAGATTGAGGAATTAATTGTTTCGCTCAAGAGGGACTATACGGTCGTAGTCGTTACGCACAACATGCAGCAAGCAGCGCGGGTTTCTGAC
>JARYLH010000180.1 GCA_029907755.1 Candidatus Methanosuratincola sp. | reverse complement strand
CTCCTAAGATGAAACCCAAGCTTCTGAAGAAGAAACAGTTCCCGACCATTTGCATTTTGTAAATAAGTCAGTGCCCTCGAATTCGCAAAAACATTCAAAGCCGTTTCCTATGAGCTGACGGGGGATCTGGCGAAAAGTCTAACTAGCACAGATGATATTCTGCCGTACATGCTAAAGTCGTCGAATATAAGTGTAGGACTTGTCGGCTGCGGTCGAAATTCGGATAATCATCTACGTGCCTACGCACTGACCCCGGGAATACAGTTGGTTGCGGTCTGCGATTTGGAGGAGATGAAGGCGAAGGAGAAGGCATGGAAGTTCGGTGCAGAGCGCGTCTATACAAGCTACGAAGCGATGCTGGATTTGGATCTCGATCTCGTCGATATTGTCACCCCGACTCCCACCCATTCAGATCTTGCAGTGCGCGCCCTTGAATCAGGCTATAACGTTTTGGTGGAGAAGCCTATGGCGCTCACTTCGCGCGAATGCTTGGACATGATAGCTGCTGCCCGCCGAAGTGGCAAGACCCTGTGCGTGTGCCACAACAAACGGTTTTACGACGCCATCGTTAAGACAAAGAGCGCAATCGAACAGGAGCACCTCAGAGTTTCCCGAATGAGGGTAGCACACTATTTCATATACGGACACATGCGGCCTGACTGGATCTTGACCGAGGGGTCTGGGGGGTTCTGTGGGAGGCGATGGTGCACCATACCTACTTGCTCCAGCACTTCCTTGGCAGGATAGACAGAGTTTATGCAACTGCAAAGAAGATTCGACACCCAGTATGTGATTCAATCACACTTCTCCTTCAAAGCAAGGAAGGGGATGGAGTCGGAGAGTATGAGCGATATGCTAAGGCTCCTTTTCTCGGGTTTCAGCTGTTCACCCAAGAGGGCGATCGCTTCGACGGGGACCTTTTTTATGACTTCGTAGCTAGATGGTCCAACCGATATCCCAGCGGGACGCCCCGCTATCTGCGGCGGGTTGCTAGGGATCTTGCTATTCCGTTTTTGAAGTGGAGGAGTTACCTTCAAAGCCCATCCACATCATCCTCATGTGGACGAGTGACGCCCTACAGAAGGACGTTCATCACCTTAATTAGACAACTGCTTTCCTTCTTGCGAATGGAGAAACCAGAGCCTCCTGTGACGGCTGAGGAAGGCTTGCAAGCCATCCGCGTTCTGGAGGCAGCCAAAGAGTCCATAGCCACAGGCGAGCCCCAAACCCTTAGTTAGCAAGTTGCAAAGCTTCATCCTGCTAGCTTTGAAGATCCGTAAGGGCTAAAAGTTTTATTGAATTCACCA
>JARYLH010000017.1 GCA_029907755.1 Candidatus Methanosuratincola sp. | reverse complement strand
GCTTCTTGGACATTATTGAGGCCATCATCTGGGGGCGGGGATCGATCGAGAGCGGGTGCTCCACCCTTATGAAGAGGTCGTCAGCAGGCGCAAGGTTGAGGGACCCGCCCCAAGCTATGTAACCCCCGACGTCCCGGAGGAGCTTCTTCAGCTCATCCTCCATGAACTCCACGGGCGCCAGGATCTCCATGGTGTCTGCTGTGCCCGATGGGCTGGTTATGGCTCGGCTGCTGGTTTTCGGGATCTTCAGCCCCGCAGCCGCGACTATCGGCACTATGAGCAGCGTGACCTTATTCCCTGGCACGCCGCCTATCGAGTGTTTGTCCACCACTTGCTCACCGAAATCGATCGTCTTCCCGGTCTCCACCATTGCCTTGGTGAGGCTCTCTATCTCCCCCATATCCATGCCGACGTACTCCTCAGCCATGAGAAAAGCGGCGACCTCCAGCTTGCTCAGGTTGTGGAAGACCGTGTCCTTTACAATCGAGTGGATCTCGCTTTTCGTGAGTGGCTTGCCCTTCATCTTCTTCCTTATGAACTCGACCGAAGTCGGGGTCGGGGCGACCGAGACTTCGATCAGATCCCCCTCATTGATCGGGAATTCATTGAAGTCCTCGTAGAACCCGATCTCGCCCTTCTCGACCACGGTCTCCGAGATGTCCAGCATTGCAACCGTCCGCTGGAAGTCCTTGGTTATGACCACGCGGTCGTGGATCCGCAGCATCATCTCCTCAGCGTCGGATTCGTTGATGATTACATTCTTTTCCCCTGTCTTGATCCGGATCAGTCTTGCCCTGAATTTCTGCTGCGCAGGCTGAAGGTCATTCCCCGATTGTCCGGCTGGCATTGCCATCAGTCCTCCGAAAGGCGCCTTTCGCCCCACCGCTCCAGGGCAATGCGTAGCTCTTCATGGGCCTTGGCATACTCATCCAACGGGACTCCTTTCACGCAGGCATCAATCGCCTGCCTCATCGCGGCGGCGCCGGCCCTGGTCCCCCTGGGGTGGCCGTGGATCCCGCCGCCCGCATTTATGACGAAGTCGTTACCGAAGACACGGTAATTGGCAGGAACGAATCCAGGGTGGATTCCTCCAGAGGCTACTGGGAAGACCCTTTTCTTCCCATGCCATTCAGACCTCAGGAAATTGATTATTTGGCTGAGCTCGGTCTTTCCGCTCTCCTCTCCGCCCATCTTGCCGGCGCCAGATCCCACATGGAGCTGGTCTCCGCCAAGGAGCCTTGCAATCTTTGCGAGGACGAGCATCGATATGCCATGCCGCGGGTTCCTGGTAAATGCAGCATGCATGGCTCTGTGCATGTGGATAGGGACATGGAAGTCGTGCGACTTGAGGAACCATTCGACAGTCGGCAGACCAAGTATAACGATGTCCAGCATAAGCGTGTTTGCGCCGTTGTCTATCGCAGTCTCCGCATGCCTGACCATATCCTCGGGATCGGCAGTCACATTGACTGCAAAAAGCACGTTCCGGCCTGTCTCGGACTTCACCCGGTCGAGCGCTTCCATGACTCGGACGACCCTATCCTCGAGCGGGCAGAACTTTTGGTTCACGAGCGTCTCGTCGTCCTTTATGAAGTCTACGCCTCCGATCGCGGCCTCGTAGCAGACCTTTGCGGTCTGTTCAGGGCTCAGCCCGACTTTGGGCTTGACTATAGTCCCGAGGTGGGGGCGAGGCGAAGCTTCGGTCCCGACCAACTTCCTTACACCTTCGATTCCGATTTTGGGACCGGGATAAATTCCAACAACCTCCCGGGGGAAGTCGATATCCACCAGCCTTACGTTCTTGAGCGCGGAGAGGCCGAAAAGGTTGCCTGCCACCATGCTAAGTATGTTAGCAATGCCGCTGGTCTCCAGGTCGAATAGGTCGAGCGGATACGCGACCCATACGAAACCCGTGCCCCCGGACCCCTCTGTTCTAAATGTCTTTGCGGGCAGCCGGGTCTTGACCCATTCGTTAGTCGTGGTGATCTCAGTCCAGGTCCCTATGGACTCCTCAGTGGCGATCGCAATCCCCGAGGCCTTCAGATCGAGTTCGCTCTCGACATAGTACTTCGCTAGAATGTACTTCTCAGGATCCACCGACTCTGGGGTCGTGAAAAAGATCTCGTCCAGGTAGATCCCTTTGTACCCTGTCCCTCGCGCCATAATGATCACCGATCCTCCTCTTCGACAAAAACTCTCCCCATGTGCTCCTCGCCAATCCTATATCCGAACTCCTCCATTAATATCAATATTGCAGCCTGCGGAGGGATCACGCCGCGCTCGGTTATTATTGCGTCAATCATCTCTGCGGGCGTGATGTCGAAGGCAGGGTTGGCTATCTTCACGTTGCCCAGCGCTGCAATCTCCTCCGCGGGGACAACTTCAGTAGGAGGGCGCTCCTCGATCTCCACGAGCTCGCCGAGCATCGTCGAAGGGCTGAACTTGTAGGTCTCCGCACATACGTAAACCCTGACCCTCGCTTCTTTGGCTGCAAGCGCAATCTGGGAGGTGCCGATCTTGTTCACAACGGCCCCGTTCGCGGTCACCACATCCGAACCCACCACTACCTTGTCGACCTTGGGCATGAAGTACCTGGCGGCAGAGTCCACGATCAGCGTGACAGGTATGCCCGCTTCCGAGAGAGACCTCGCAGTTATCCGGCCCTGGTATCTCGGGCGGGTCTCGGTAGCGATGACTGAGAAGTCTTTGCCATGGCGCTTGGCCTCAACCAGCGTGGAGATCGCGACCGAGCTGTTGCAGTGGGTCATCACTAGGTCGCCGTTCCTGATCCGCTTTGAACCGAATTCGCTTATCCGCTTCACCGCCTCGAACGAGGACTTCAGGAAGGCGTCGCTCGCATCTACCGTTGTCTGCCTCAGCACTTCGGTCGAGGCGCCATCCTTGCAGGCGCCCAGCACGCGGTGCCTTATGTAGTTCAGCGCATTTGCTAGGGAAACCGCAGTCGGTCTCGTGTTCAGCAGCAACCGGTAAACCTCGTCAAATCCTTCCATATATGACGGCGCGTCAGAGGCTTTGCTGCTTAACGCGTACGACTTGAGGCCGCTGGCAGCTGCCCTCCCGATCTCGGCAGCGCCCCTGATCCTCATAGTCCTAATGTCCTCTGCAAGTCGGATTATCTCGTCAGTTGCCAAAAATAGACCTCCAACCCATAGATCTCATGGAAATTATAAAAAGGTTGGCAGGTCAACGACCGGAGGCGGAATACCGCACGAGTGCATCTGCAAGCAGGGGTGCCACCGAAACCGAGGCATGCTCGGTCGCGATTGTGTCGGTCGTGATCAGCGAGTTCAGCCCGCCCTCCTTTAGCTTGGAATAGGCGCCTTCTACAAGGAGGGAGTGGGTAACCAAGGCATCTACCCTTTTCACACCAGATTCTTTCAGTTTCCCCAAGACTTCCAAGATGGTCTTGCCAGTGCTAATCATGTCGTCGACGATGACGGCAGCAGCGCACATGCTGCCCGAAAGGTCAGACACCCGAACTTCTCGGTCGCCCAAGCGCTCCTTCTCGAGGATGGTGCACACTGAGGGGATCACTTCCGCCACAGCCTTCACCCACTGGGACGACTCGCTGTCAGGACCCACGACCAGCACGCGGCCGCCTGGGGCACGTTTGAGGTAATTTTCGGCTAGGAGGGGCATCGCGGAGAGGTTTGTTGCTGGAATTTCGAATACTTCTTTTATTGTCTGGAACCTGTGCAGATGCAAGTCCACCGTGTAGGCAGCATCGGTGCCTGAGGCCTCTATCAACCTGGCGAAGACTTTGGCGCTGAGCGCCTCCCCCTCTGAGAACCGCTCATCCTGCCTTGCGTATGCAAGGTAAGGGAAGACGCCGATCACCCGCCTGCACCCCATGCCCCTCACGGCATCCGCAATAAGGGAGTATTCGACCAAAAGGCGATCGGGCGAGAAGGCAAAGGACTGGAATATAGCCACATCCTTGTCCCTGACCTCGCCGGAGACGCGCACGTACTGCTCCCCGTCGGGGAACTGCCTCCTTGTCGCTTCTGCGATGGGCGATCCCGAGATCTGTGACACCCTTCGAGCAAGCGCCTCGGCGCCGGATCCGTAAGTCAACACAAGGCTCCGCAATTAGAGACCCTCATGCATGTCCATGTAGAGATCGAGCAGCTCATCCCTGGAGGGTTTCCTCGGGTTCTTTTCTACGAACCTGTAATGGTTCGCCAGGAGATCGTCGACCATCGACTCGAGTTCGGACTCGTTTATCCCCAGATCCTCAAGTGTCTGAGGTAAGCCAAGCGTATCCATGATTTCGAACATCCTCGAGGCGATCTCAAACCCAGCCTCTATCGGCGAGGCTCCACAGGTGTCGATCCCCATCGCGGAGGCGATGAGCCGGGTCTTCCCGGGGATGGCAGGGGCATTGAATATTGCGACGTACGGCGCGGCTAGCGATACGGATGATCCGTGCGGCAAGGAGCATTTGGTAGCATACGTGTAGGCAATCCCGTGCGGAAGGCAAAGCCCGGTGGCCTGGAAAGCGATACCAGCCAGTAAAGAGGCTGCAGACAGCCCAGCCCTCGCCTCTAGATCGCCCCCGTTGCAATATGCCCTTTCCAGGTACGCGCATGCCAGCCCGAGGGCTTTTGATGAGAGCGAGTCGCTTATCGGGTTCGAGTCAACAGACATCATCGACTCAAGTGCGTGGCAGAGGGCGTCGATGCCAGCCGAGGCTGTCGCATCGGGGCTAGCGCTACAGGACAGGCGGGGGTCGACAACAGCGAGTGCAGGATAGAGGGCATGATTGAAAAGAGCGCGCTTCACCCCATTATCGACTACAACAGATATGGGAGTAACCTCGGATCCGGTGCCAGCCAGGGTCGGTATTGTGATGATTGGAGGCCCTTTTTTGGTGATTTTCTCTCCCCCGAAGTAGCTAGCCGGGTCTTTCTCGTTCACGGACAGGGCGGAGGCGAGCTTTGAGAAGTCCATGGAGCTCCCGCCTCCGATCCCTACCACTATTTCCGGCTGCGACTTCCTCACAAAACCTGCAAGCGAGTTAAGGATCGACATGTCTGGCTCCGCCTCGACCATGGTGAACTCCGACAACTCCGCACAGGCACAGGAGACGCATTCCTTCACGAGCGCGTACTCCTTGGTCTTGCTCACCCTGGGGCCCGATACCAAGAGCGCCTTTTTGAAATTGAACTTCTTTAGTTCGTCAGGCAGGCGGGATAAAGAGCCGATGCCGAAGACGATGCGGGTCGGGCAGTAAAATGTGAATGCCCTGTTCAGAAGATCAAAACCGTTGCTCATACAAGGTTCCCTTGGATCATAGACTGCGGTCATTTAAATAAGTATTACAAGTGAAGACGGCTAATCTGCGTGCGCTTACTCAGCGTTCCAGGTCAGGATACCTTTTTTGCAGAGGCAAAAATCGAATGGAAGGAGACGGTCAAATGATAGCGGAAACTGCATTTCTACGTGCTGCTGGCTTCAGCGCCGGTTGAATGTCCTGTAGGCGAGGGCCACAAGGGCGCCCGCCACGAACCCGCCGATATGTGCCCAGTAGGCTATGCCGCTCCCATCTCCCCCAAAGAGGCTGGAGGTCCCGAAGAAGAGCTGGAGGACGAACCAGAAGCCCAGCATGACAAAGGCAGGCAGGGTTGTCATGTAGTAGCCAAGCAGCGTGTGAACCTTGGCTTTGGGGAAGAGGACCACATAGGCGCCCATCACCCCGGAGATCGCCCCAGATGCCCCCACTGTCGGTATTGTCGAGGCAGGATCGACAAGATAGTTCACATAGGTTGCCACGAACCCCGTGGCAAGATAGAAGAGAAGGAATTTCATGTGGCCGAACTTGTCCTCGACGTTGTCCCCAAACGTGAGGAGGAACCACATGTTGCCGAAGATGTGGTCTAAACCTGCGTGCAGGAACATGCACGTGAAGGCGGTCAAGACAGAGGGGCGGGCAGGGATGAAACCGTAAGAGTATATAATCCCTTCGAAGTCGATCATGCTAATCGCAAATGCGATTATGTTGGCGCCTATGAGAAGCAGCGTAATGTAGGGGAAAGTCCTCCTCTCGACGACGTCTTTTAAAGGAAACATTGAAGATCACTTCTTGGAAGGCAAATAAATCATTTGTCTTGGATTTGGCGTTCGCCCAGAATGGAATGGGATAGCAGAGGCGGGCTTCGTACTTGCGGTCAAGGATTCTTGATTGATGGTTCAGGCGGGCAGGCCGGTGAAACGAATACTTATTTTAAGAGCCTGAAAGGTTAGGAGTATCGGTGTGGCTTTTGATCACAAGGGAAAGAATCTGGGAACTGATCGAACGATACGAAGCCGGCACTGAGAGCATTACAGTCGGGACGCTTGGGAGCCACTCAGCCCTCGACATTGCTGATGGGGCCAAAGAGCAGGGCTTCCGTACTGTGGTGGTCTGCCAGAGAGGGAGGGAGCTCCCGTATAAGACGTACCGGCGGATAGTGGATGAGGCGATCGTGCTCGACAAGTTTTCGGAGATAGCCTCTCAGGATGTTCAGGAGGGGCTCAAACGGAGGAAAACGGTATTCGTGCCCCACAGGGCATTCTCCACGTACGTGCCCTACGATGTCATCGAGGGGCAGTTCCTGCTGCCGCTATTTGGGAACAGGATGATGCTGAGGTCGGAAGAGAGGTGGGCACCCAAGAACCAATATCACCTCCTCGAGAAGGCAGGAGTGAGGCAGCCGAGGAAGTTCAAGTCGCCATCCGAAATAGACACGCTTGCGATCGTCAAGGTCCAGGAGGCGAAGAGGAAGATAGAGAGGGCCTTCTTCACGGTCACGGACGAGAGGGACTTCTGGAAGAAGGTCGAGGAGAGGGTCTCGAAGGGCATCATCACTAGGGAGGACGCCGAGAGGGCAGTAATCGAGGAATATGTGGTCGGGACGTACTTCAACTTCAATTACTTCTATTCCCCGCTGAGCGGGGAAGTCGAGTTCATGGGCATTGACAGGAGGCTGCAGACGAACCTGCATGACTTCGTCTCACTGCCTGCAAGGCAGCAGCTCGAGATAGACCTGCAGCTGCAGAACATTGAGATAGGGCATATGGGAGCCACAATAAGGGAGTCGATGCTCGAGAAGGTGCTAGAGAATGGGATCAGGTTCGTAAAGGCAACGAAAGAGGAATACCCGCCAGGCATAATCGGGCCCTTTGCTCTGCAGGGTGCAGTCAACAAGGACCAGGAGATAGTCATATTCGACGTCTCGCCTAGGGTGCCTGGAAGCCCTGTCATCGGGACGACGAGCCCGTATACCAGGTACCTCTACGGTAGGCCCATGAGCGTGGGCCAGAGGATCGCCATCGAGATAAGAGGAGCCCTGGAGACGGGCAGGCTCAAGGAGATCGTGACGTGAGATGCCCCCGACAGTCGCGGTGATCGGGTCCCATTCCGCCCTCCAGATTCTCAGGGGCGCCAAACAAGAGGGGCTCAGGACGCTGCTGATTTGTCTGAAGGGCAGGGAAAGCCTTTACGGCAGGTTTAGGCTTGCGGACAGGACCGTCTCAGTCGGCAGCGTGGAGGAGATCCTCGGTGATGATATCCAAGATATGCTCGATGAGGAAGGGGCGATTTTTGTGCCCCATGGTACATTGATTTCGGGCGGGCGCCTCGAAGATCTGGAAAAACGTTTCAGGCCAAGGATCTTCGGGAACAGGTTCATATTCAAATGGGAGTACGACAGGGAACTCAAGGACCGGCTTTTGAAGGAGGCAGGGATCAGGACCCCAAAGAAGATCAGCTCCTACTCAGAAATAGACGGGCCGGCGATAGTCAAGCTCCCTGGGGCAGAGGGGGGGAGGGGATACTTCATTGCGAAGAGCCCAAGGGACTTTGAGGCTAAGATCATGCAGCTTACTGGGAAGGGGCTGATCAGGAAGGGGGAGGAGGAGAAGGTCTTCATCCAGGAATACATAATAGGGGTCCCCCTCTATCCACACTACTTCTGGTCGGCGGTCGAGGGGAGGATCGAATTGATGGGGTGCGACAGGAGGTACGAAACGAGCATAGACGCAATAGGCAGGATAAGCGCGCAGGACCAGCTCGAGCTAGGGATAACGCCCACATTCAGGGTGATTGGAAACATGCCCCTCGTGCTCAGGGAATCACTTCTCATGGACATCTTCGATGATGGGGAGAAGTTCGTCTCGGCCGCAAAGAGGCTGGTCCCGCCGGGGATGATAGGACCGTTCTGCCTCGAGATGATCTGTGACGAGGAAGGGAAACTCTACACGTTCGAATTCTCGGGAAGGATAGTCGCAGGCACAAACCTCTTCGTCAGTGGATCCCCTTACAGCGATCTTCTCTTCGACGAGCCAATGAGCATGGGAAGGAGGATCGCAAGGGAGATAAAGGCAGCCTCGGAGCTTGGCGAGATCGAGAAAGTGACCACGTAGTGGTTCACATGTACCATCTGAAGTGCGTCAAGGGCGACGTTGCCGAGAGGGTAGTCGTCTTCGGGGATCCCTGCAGGACGAAGGCTTTATCATCTCATCTCTGCTGCCCGAGGCTGGTTAACAAGAACAGGTGCCTCCTGACGTACACAGGGGAGTACATGGGCTCAAAATTGACGCTTTCGACGACAGGGATGGGCACCCCTTCCGCAGCCATTGTCTGCGAGGAGTTGGCGGCTTTGGGCGCAAAGTGCATAATCAGGGCGGGAACCATGGGGAGCATTTCAGACGAGGTTGCCGCTGGCGATGCCGTCATACCAGACGAAGTTATACCGCTAGATGGGACGACAAGGGCTTACAGAGAAAAGTTCAAGTCGGTTAACTTGCCGAGGGCTTCGCGCCGCCTAGCAGAGATGCTCAGATCGACAGCGCTCTCGAGGGGGATCAAGACCTTCACCGGCACGATATGCACAAGCGATACTTTTTACCTGGAGGGGCCGAGCGAGGTGGCGCACTGGAAGGAAAAGGGGGTGCTGGGATTCGAGATGGAGTGCTCGGCAATATTCACGATAGGAGAGATCAGGGGCTACGAATCAGGGGCTATATTGGCAGTAACCGGAACCCCCCATGGTAAGAAAAGAGTTTTTGAAGGAGATGAGATCAGGAGGACGGTCGAGAGGTGCGCGCTATCGGCTATGGAGACTGCAGTTTCGGTCGAGTTGCCTCTAAAATAGTCGAGGGCTTACTGCAATAAAACATTTCCGATGTTGCAATTTTCCTTTCCATCACTGATCATGAAAATTGACTTGTTCATTTAAAACTGATGGTTTGATTAGCGGGGCGGGTTTAGTTGGGCGCTAAACCCTTTTTTAAACAAGCATATCAATTTCCTATACCATAGAAAGCATGGCAATTTGCCTTGAACGTTACAAGTATGCCATAAGTCCTGTAGTGCCGAATGTATTTACGCCGCAGTTGAGAACGGGAAGGGCCTGTAGCGGCACCCGACAGGAACAGAAGGGAAAGGCGAGCCCGAAAGGGTGAGCAAGAACGGAAGGACCTGAAGGGTGCAGCGGACAGGATGCACGATGGGACGAATCCAGGGCGTCTGGATAAAATCGGACGCCACGACCGCGGAAAGTCGTTGCATGGGAAACCCGGGAGGAGAACGCCGGCCTAGGCGGTGATTCAAATTCCGGGCATCTCCCCGAAATCGTTCTCAACTGCGGTTTTTATTTTGGGACTTGTGGATTGATCATTTGTAAGGTGCTTTTCTTGAGGCACAAAAAAGGACCGAAATACTATCGCGAGGTAATCCAAACCATAAGCGAATTGATAGAGAAGATCAATGAAAGTTCCTCGCTCGTACTTGTCGAGGGGGAGAATGACGAACGCGCCCTCAGGATGGTCAGGTTGAAAACGCCGATAATAACGTTCTGCGATTCCAAAATGCCCAGATTCGAGTTCGTGGAGAGGATCGCAAGCGGCTATGCCAGATCGAGCGTGGTGATCCTCTTCGACTACGACAGGGAAGGAACAAATGTGGCCAAGCGGATGACGGTCGAACTTGAGGAAAAGGGAGTCAGGGTGGAGAGGGGCTTAAGGGAAAAGCTAGGGGAGATCCTTGTCAGGGAAGGCATCAGGAGGGTCGAGGAGATCCCCACAATCCTGTCGAAGGCTGAGTTCTAGAACACTCTTTTTTAATAGCCACAAATAAGTAGAGTTTTGGAGATTGCCAATGCAGACAGGTTTCGAGCCAAAAATCGTGTTCCTCTGCCCACTCTGCCACAAGGATGTCGAGATGGTCTACAGCAGGTCAGAAGGGTGGGCGGCAGATCATGGAGGGTGTCTCAATTTCTCGGTGATAAGGAAACCGCCGACGATTGGCGAAAGGGAGTTCAAGACGCCATTGGTTTTCATAGATCTGGAGTCGGATTTTGCGATAAGGGAGGCGATAGACGGGCTGAGATCGTTGGCTGCTGAGGAGGCAGATTCGTCGAAGAGATCAAAGATCGAGGCGGGGATCAGGAGGCTGGAGTCGAAGATAGGCTTCGCTGAAAAGAGGATACCACAGTTGCTCGAGGCGATCAGGAGCGGAACTTATGGGATAAGGATAGTGTCAGGGAGATCTGCGGGTGCGCTGGTTTGGAGGGGTGAAGAAAAATTCATTGGGATATCCTACGGCCAAGCCCAAAATGAAGAGGGGGGGATGATCCTCACGTCTCAAGAGGAGGAGACAAAAGGCTTCATTCTCAAATGGCTCCACTACTGGGACGGTGCGAAGATTGTCGGAAAAAAGCCATTCCCCCAGCCAGACCTCTAATTTCGAATAGAAAAATAAAAAAAGACCCTGATCGTGCTTTAAGGAAATAAAAAAGAAGGACTGCCGAATGGAATTCACTGTCAGGGAGTTTAGACCCGAAGATCTTGAATCCGTGATTATGATTAACAAGGTCTGTCTGCCTGAAAACTATTCCCCGGACTTTTTCATGGAGCATCACTGGGAAAACCCAAGGATCTTCCTCGTGGCCCAAGTAGGAGAGAAAGTCGTTGGGTACAACATGTGCAGGATAGAATTTGGGATCTCGAACATAAAGAGGGACTTTGCGAAGAAGGGGCATGTGATTTCAATCGCAGTCTTGGAAGGCTACAGGGGGATGGGAATCGGTCAGAAACTGATGGAGGAAGGGATGAAGAACGTGAGGGGGGCTGGTGCGTCGGAGATTTACCTCGAGGTCAGGCAGAGCAACCTCCCGGCGATCCAGCTGTACAGGAAACTCGGATTCAGGGCTGTCCGGGTCCTAGAAGGATACTACAGGGACGGCGAGAACGCCTATCTGATGGTAGCCAACTTGGAAGAGAAAACCAGTTTTGAGAACGGTTCATGATTGGGTAGACCTGCGTAGCTTATGATAGGCAGCATAGCCAATCAGTATTGCAGTTGGCAGGTAGAATAGGCAGGACTCGAAGAACGTCTCAAAAATAGGCGTGCCATTAAGGCGCATATAGGCAAGGCACGAAGAGACGAACAGCATAGCGATGGACGCGATAAGTGCGCCCCTGAACTCGTCGATTTCCATATGCACGTGAGATCATTTGTGATATAAAAAGTTGAGTGGCAGCCCCGGGTGGAATCGAACGAAATTTATATATAGAAGTGCTTTCTGTTTTTTCAGACGTAATATTTTGTGGGCTAGGTGTATGAACCATGGCAGCAACTCAGAGTTTACCGGTATTAGTTTTGAAAGAGGGGACTTCCAGGACAACTGGAAGGGACGCCCAGAGGGCCAACATAATGGCAGCTGTGGCGCTAGCAGAGGCAATAAGGTCCTCCCTTGGTCCAAAGGGCATGGACAAGATGCTCGTGAGCAGCTTCGGCGATGTCACTATCAGCAACGACGGAGCTACAATCGTGAAGGAAATGGATGTGCAGCACCCCGCGGCAAAGATGCTCGTGGAGGTAGCAAAGACCCAGGACGTTGAGGTCGGCGACGGGACCACGACTGCAGTGATCCTAGCTGGGGCGCTCTTGAAGAAGGCTCAGGAGCTTCTCGACCAAGAAGTTCATCCGACGGTGATAATCGAGGGTTACAAGAAGGCAATGGAGAAGGCGCTCGCGACTGTGGACGACATCGCATTCAAGGTCGATCCGACGGACAGGAACATGCTGAAGGAGGCTGCGATCACCACCCTGAGCGGAAAGAGCGTGGTTGCAGGGCACTTCGAGAGGCTAGCCGAGATGGTGGTCGATGCGGTCGTCCAGGTAGCGGAAAAGCAGGGCGAGAAGTACAAGGTTGATCTGGACAACATCAGGCTTGAGAGAAAAAAGGGCGAGTCCCTTGATGAGACCCAGCTGGTGAAGGGCGTTGTTCTAGATAAGGAAGTGGTCCACCCGGGCATGCCGAAGAGGGTCGAGAATGCGAAGATAGCTATACTCGACTGCCCGCTTGAGCTCGAGAAGACGGAGATAACTGCGAAGATCAATATCACCTCCCCAGAGCAGATGAAGGCGTTCCTGGACGAAGAGACTGAGATGCTTAAGGAGCTCGTAGAGAAGGTTGCGCGGTCTGGAGCCAACGTAGTCGTAGTGCAGAAAGGTATCGACGACGTCGCCCAGCATTACCTGGCGAAGAAGGGCATCCTAGCGGTCAGGAGGGCAAAGAGGTCAGATGTCGAGTCTCTTGCGAAGGCATCTGGTGCCAGGATTGTGACTTCGGTGGACGACCTGACGCCGAACGATCTTGGATTCGCAGCGCTCGTGGAGGAGAGGCGCGTCGGTAAGGACAAGATGGTGTTCGTCGAGGGCTGCAAGAACCCGAAGGCAGTAACAATCCTTGTCAGGGGCGGCTCGGACAGGATGGTCGACGAGGCCGAGAGATCACTCCATGACGCGAAGTGTGTGGTAAGGAACATAATGCAGGACCCGTACCTAGTCTACGGCGGCGGCGCTCCGGAGGAAGAGGTCGCCACGAGGCTCAGGGAGTACGGCAGGTCGCTCAGCGGGAGGGAGCAGCTCGCGGTGCTCAAGTTCGCCGAGGCCATGGAAGAGATCCCGCTGACGCTGGCTGAGAATTCTGGGCTCGACCCAGTCGACATCCTCGTCGAGATAAGGGCAGCACATGCAAAGGGACAGAAGAGCTACGGCGTCGACGTCATGTCAGGAAAGGTCGATGATATGTCAAAGTCCAATGTCTTCGAGCCAGCAAGTGTCAAGAAGCAGGCGATCAAGTCGGCGACCGAAGCAGCTATAACCCTGCTCAAGATAGACGATATCATTGCAGCCAGCGCGCCCAAGAAGGAGAAGGAAGGCAAGGGATCGCCCGAGGAAGGCATGGGCGGCATGGGCGGCATGGGCGGCATGGGCGGCATGATGTGATGAGCCAGGAAACAAGACAGATACTCGGTCCAGCAACGCTGACTAGGTTCGAGAAGGCCCGGATACTAGGAGCCCGGGCCCTCCAGCTTTCAATGGGGGCGCCTCCGCTGATAGCCTCGAGCGCAACAACGCCAATAGACATAGCCGAGGAGGAACTGAAGGCAGGCATCCTCCCAATCACGATTCGGAGGAGGCTGCCAGACGGACGGCACCAGGACATCCCACTGAAGTGGCTGGTCAAGAAAACCCAATAATATTTTTTTATCTTATTATTTTACTTCGTTTTTTTGGTTGGATTCCTAATCCTTAGATTTCCACCGCATCCTAGAGATCAAGGCTGCAACCACGGCAGCCCCGACGCCGTTGTCGATGTTGACGACCACAAGGCCAGGGCTGCAGCTCTGCAGCATAGCAGTGAGGGCTCCTTCCCCGCGACCCCCGAATCCGTAGCCAGAGGATGTTGGCACGCCAATTACAGGCACAGGAACCAGGCTGCTGATCACGGATGCGAGTGCGCCTTCCATCCCTGCAAACACAATGATCACATCCACATCCTTGCTTAGAGAGTCTTTCACTGCCGGGAAGACTCTGTGAAGACCGGCTATCCCGACGTCATAGTACGAATGGGTTGTGCAGCCCATCTCCTCCAAAACAAATCGGGCTTCTTCAGCAACACGCAAGTCCGTTGTGCCAGCAGTGATCAACGACACTGCACCGCGCCTCTCGGGATAAGCATCTCCTCTATCTCGGATGATCGCCACCCTTCCGACTGTGCTGTACTTGACCTCAAAATTTCCCTTCAGTCCGGATCTCAGTGCCTCAAGCCTTTCCTCGCTGATGCGCGTTATTATCACTCTCCCGGATTCTCCGAGAAAAGCCTCAACGATCTTCTTCAGAGAGGCGTCATCTTTGCCTTCCGCTAGGACGATCTCGGGGACTCCCTTTCTTGCCTCCCTCGAGAGGTCGAGGCAGGCAATCTCCATCTCCCTTATTGCAAGTAGCCGTATCCTCTGCTCGGCTTCTTCAATGGTGATCTTGCCAGATCTGAGTTCAGAAAGCAACCTTCGGAGCTCCAATTCGAGGCACCCATTTTAATACAGGCTGGGTCAGATCTTATGAAGGTGGCGTATTTGAATCTGGTGCTAATTGACGCATCCCTTGCGGGTGTGTCCGGGGACAAGCTGGTATCAGCATTCGCATCCGCCTCAGGGAGGGGCAAGGAACTCGAGGCGGCGATAAATGATGCGCTGGAGGCGATCGGCAGAATGGGAACCGAGGTGTTCTTTGAGGAGGTCGAGAGCCATGGCATGAAGGGGCTACGGCTCAATGTCAGGGTTTCCGAGTCGGAGGGTAAGGGAGAATCAGATGTTAGAACAGCCAGGGAAGCCCTTGAAACCTTGATTGCTGCTGCCGAGGCGATCGGGCTTAGCCAGTCCGGGAAAAAACAAGCCAGGAGCACGATGGAGCTGCTCATCGACACAGAAAGGGCATCCCATGGAACGGAGATCCTCCACGAGCTTGGAAGCATAGATACGGTCGTAGACATCGTCGGGACCTTTAAAGCCGTTGAGCTGCTAGGCGTTGAAGGCAGCGCCTTTTTCACGACACCAGTCGCTGTTGGCTGTGGAGCCGTTCTTTCCTCTCACGGGATGCTCCCTGTCCCAGCCCCCGCGACCCTCTCGATCATGAGCCGCACCGGACTGCCGATAACCAGGAGTGAAGTTCAGCAAGAGCTGACAACTCCAACGGGCGCGGCATTGCTGGCGATCCTGACCTCCGGAAGGGCTGACTTTCCCCCCTTCAGAATAACCCCTGGGGGGGTTGGCGCGGGGATAGGGAAAAGGGAGCTCGGGATCCCAAACATAACAAGAGTGATAATTGGAGAGTCGCCTGCCAGAACGACTGAAGAAGAGATCTTCCTCGTCGAGACCAACGTCGATGATGTGGATGGGGAGGTTTTGGGCTGGATGTTCGAGAAGTTGAGCGGGGTAGCCGAGGATGTCTGCATGATCCCTATGCTAACGAAAAAGAACAGACCGGGACATCTGATAAGGGCCGTTTCCACCGCCGATTCGGTCGGGAAAGTCATAGACGCCATTTTGGAGGAAACTGGCACGATGGGGGTGAAGGTCTCGCCGTGGAGGAGGATTAAGGTCGACAGGGAAGAAAGCGTTGTTGACGTGAATATAAGAGGCAAGCCATACAGCATAAGAGTCAAGACGAACCTCAGGACTGGGAGCCGCAAGCCCGCTTATGACGATTGCAGGAAGGCAGCGTTGGAAGAAAAGATGCCACTAAGGAGCGTTGTCGATCTGGTGCGTGCGGTTTCAGCAAAGGAAAAGAGGGCTGATTGACTTGTAGCAGGAAAAAGTCAGCTCTTCAGCCTGACGGTGACCCATTCCCCTCGCTTTATCCGCCGCACGAGATCTGGAGGGGATATGAGTTTCCCAATCACATTGACGGGGCTGTACGGCTGCGAATCCCCGAAGAATACGCAAAAAGCCTTCGAAGGCGGCCAATATGCGAGCGTGCCAGGGGTCACAGTAGACCTCGGCTTCTCGGGCCCTACTGAAACAGGGATCTCGAAGTATACCTCTTCTTTCCAGAGGAAGGTTCTGGAGGTGAAAGGCAATTTTCCCAAGATCGACTCCACAGTCCTGGGGGAGAGGATGCGGGACAGGATACCCTCCACTTGCGCGCTCTCAAACTCTATGAAGATCGGTATTTCTGATTCTTTGGAGGAGGGCAAAAAATGCACCCTTAAGCCGCTGGGACGTAAATGCTTACTCGCCGTGTCTTCTTTACTTCCTTTAGCAACCCTTGGCTGACCATGCCCTCAAGAAGATCCTTCGCGACACTATACTTCAGGTTATACTTTGAGTAAATCTGATATGGCGTCACACAGACCATCTTTGGTACTTCCTTCTTGATCTGATCCAAAACCTTTGGGTCTACCACCGACGTGGCTGCCGACTTTTGGATCTCCTTCTTTGCAGCCTCCTTCTTGTCTGGAGCGGCGTCCTTCGCTGGCTTGGCAACAGTCTTTTTAGCCCCACCCATAAGACACACCTGACACCGGAAAAAGGTGAAGTTAACAATAAAAATGTTTTGGTCAAGGCGTTTTGCTGAAACCCCTCTCGAACGGCTGCCTGTGGATCGAGTTCATCGTGCAGAAGGGTATGATCCTGCCGTCGGGAAGCGCGTAGTGTATTGTGCAACGCCTCACCCTTTCCAGGTCGAAGTTATACGGATCCATGAAGTGCATGCAGCCGATCAGCACGACCTTGCGCATGAACTCCCCGAGAGAGTCGTAGTCGCCATGTAGAAGCACTGATGAGAGGATGCTCCCAAGCAGGGCCTTGTTCACGTGCCTGGTCGCTCCGAGCAGGCGCATCCTCGCCCTTAACTTGGATCCCTTGATCGCGTCGTCGTAAACCTTCTCCATTGATCCCATGAACTTTTCAACGTCAGCGTATTTTGTGATTGGGACGAGCCTATCGCCCTCTGGCAGCACTATGGTAGCCATCCCGCAGTGCTGGTGGTTTGTGAATGTCTGGTAGCGCCTACCCTTCAGAGCCCCAACAGCATTCGATATCGGGACTACGACAGGAATTGGGTAAAAGTCCGAGGTCTTGATCTCCCCATTCGTCTGCGCCTCAACGAGCTT
>JARYLH010000179.1 GCA_029907755.1 Candidatus Methanosuratincola sp. | reverse complement strand
TTCAGCCATCGTTGATGCAGAAAAGCTAGGTTACAGGCTGACTGCGATTGTGCTGATGCAGGTCGAGGGCGAGAGGATAGTCGAGGTCGAGGAGAGGCTCGCGACCTCCAAGTCGATCATCGCAGTCTATGACACGACAGGGGAATTCGACATAATAGCGATTGGAAAGTTCAAGAACAGAGAGGACCTGAACACGTTCATAAAAGAAGTGCTAAAGATCCAGTCGATCAAAAGGACTGTCACGAGCATTGCGCTTAACGTCGTGAAGGAGGACCTGAAGATCAGGTTCTGAAGCATTTTCTCGTCCTGAAACTGGAATACCTTACCATTGCGGAGGCTGCTTCGGCTGCAGATGATGCATTGGGAAACACCGGAATCCCCGCTTTTATGAATGCACGCGAGGCTGTGCTCTGGGAGGGGCCCAGCAGATCGACCACAAAGAGCGGCTTATTTGTGGTTCGGACCAGCTCAGAGATAGCTTTGGCGGCTTCGATCTCCGATCTGATCAGGGACGGCATCGCTATCGAGCCGATCGTACCGAAGCCCAGAAGGAACGCCATGTCAAATTCAGGTGACTCGAGGGCAGCCTCGAGTATCCGCGAGTAGTCGAGAGGATCGGGGGATGCCACCATGTCTATCGGATTCCTCTTCGACCAGAACTCCGGAAGCACCGCATCAGCTACCTCAAAAACTCTTCTAGGGAGCGGAGGCAGCAGAATCCCCCTAGTCTCGAGTGCATCAGCGCATTCTATGCCCCACCCCCCTCCTGTCGTAACGACAGCCGCAGAGCGCCCTGCTGGGAGGGGGAGGCTTGAGAATGCGAAGGATATGCGGAAGAGATCCGCAGGGTCCCTCGCCCTTATCACCGAGAACTGCCTGAACATGCCCTCAACGATCTTGTCCTCGACCGCAATGGCCCCCGTGTGCGATGAGGCGGCCGCGACACCTGCAGAAGTCACACCCACTTTCATAGCTACAACGGGCTTCTTCAGGGTGCAGGAGGAAAAAGAAGAGACGAGGCCCCGACCATCCCGCACCGACTCCAAGTATAGTGCGATCACCCGCGTGCTCTCATCATTTTCAAAGTAACCCAGAAGCTCTGGGATGGAAAGGTCGGACTCGTTCCCAATGCTCACGAACTTGCTGAATCCAACACCGTGTTCCTTTGCCCAGGCCAGGACGGTCGTGCCCACAGCGCCGCTCTGGGATACGAAGGAGATCCCTCCCTTCGGGGGGATGAAGGTCCCCGGGCTCATCTATTCCAGCGAAAGGCTCATGAAGGCACTCGAGAAGGACGAAAGCCCCAGGCAGGTGGCAAACGTCGCCCATCTGCCCGGGATCATCCGTTACTCCCT
>JARYLH010000178.1 GCA_029907755.1 Candidatus Methanosuratincola sp. | reverse complement strand
CAAAACACTGATTGACCGTGCATAGATTATTGTAGAAGCTGTGACTGCGCCAGTTGACAGGTCTCGGATTCGCATTTGAAATTCAATATTTGCTGTAGCCCCACCAGCCACGGACATAACAACCCAATAATTGCCTTGCATATTGGTAAAGAAGTTACCACTTTGTGTGCATTCAACTGTTTTCCAGACCTCTGCCCAGCCGGTGGCTCCATATCCTGCTCCGATGCAAGTCGAATAAGCTTCTACTCGTATAGTAGATACTGTAAAGCGACCATCACTAAAAAGACCATGGTCGCTATCCATTCCTCCATCTGCAGTAGTAAAATGGTACCAACAAGCACCATTAATAGGTTCGTATGCAGAAACGCATGGACAGATGACCACAAATCCTGCTGCGAGAAGTAGTACTATGCAGCAAGCGACTTTGGAAAGCGACTTTGGATGTCCTTAGAATTTCCCTTTTCTTTCCTCTTTCTTTCAATCAATCAACCCGACGATGGAATATGATAAGTGAGGAAGGCGATGCTTGATATGTTTTCTAATTCTCCAACCTCATTAATAGAATTCTTATCATTTGAATAATCATAATGAAATGTTGATATACTTAACTCTAACTCTTCATTTTAGAGAATAACTTCATTTTGCTAATGGCCTTGAAAGGTCGATCACTGGACTGTATCCAGAGCTGGTTCGATTAGGTTCATATACATTTAGGTTCCAGGTTCATACACATTATTCCCTATTACCATATCAATGGAAGGGTGGGCTCGGGAATGGCTCCTGGCACAGCGTGCCAGGGGCGAGAAGGGCTTGGAGGTCAAGAAGCTCAACAACTCCTTCTACGTGTACTGGTCCACGACGATCTGGCTCAAGGACGAGAGGCGGAGGAAGAAGGTCTCCACCTACCTGGACCCCGAGCTAGGCCTGGTCGAGGGCGAGAAGCACTTTGAAAGGGTCCGCGTCACCTCGATCAAGGAGCAGGGGAACGCCCTGCTCCTGGACCGCTTGTTCGAGAACATCCGACCGAATCTGGAGGAAGGGTCCCCCTCCTACTGGCGGTGCTGAGGGCGATCGCTCCTACCCCGCTTAGCTGGGCCGAGGGCAGGTGGGAGAAGCTGGACGACGTGCGTGGTCTCCGCCCTGACCTCGATCCCCGAAGGCTCTCGGATATACTCAGGCGGTTGGCCCGGACCGGGCGGGCCAGGGCCGAGCTCTTCCGCAGGCTGTCGGTGAACGGGGAGGAACTCGTCTACGACCTCAGCTGCTTCTTCTCCCGCTCCGACGAGGTGAGTCTCGCGGAGAAGGGGCAGAACAAGGATCACATGCACCTGCCGCAGGTTAAGCTGGCCCTGTTCGGCGGAGCAGAGCAGGGCC
>JARYLH010000177.1 GCA_029907755.1 Candidatus Methanosuratincola sp. | reverse complement strand
AAGCTCGGAATGGAGGATGGTTACAGGATAATGTCCACCCCCTACGGTCCCCTCGTATGCATGGACAGGCACGCAACGAAGCTCATGTTCGAGAAGCTGGGCCTAAAGATGGCGCCATGGGCGTATGCCAACTCCGAAGGGGGGGTGCAGGAGGCTGCAGACAAGTTCGGGCTGCCGGTAATAGTCAAGCCGGTGATGACCTCGAGCGGGCATGGCACCTCGATAGTGAAGACCGAGAAAGAGCTGAAGGAGAGCTACAGTCACTCGGTCGAGCACGCGAGGGGCGTCGGGGACGAGGTCATAGTGGAGAAGTACCTGCCGAAAGTCAAGGAAAAGGGGACAGAGATCACCCAGATCGTGGTGAGGCACTTCAACACTGAAGGGAAGATCGTGAGCACCTGCCTCCCTCCGATAGAACACAGGAGGCCGGGCGCGACATACCACGAGAGCTGGCTCCCGTCGACGATCTCCGCTGAGGCAGCTTCGAAGTGCAGGGAGGGGGCGTTGAAGATCGCGGACTTCATGGGCGGGATTGGCATCTATGCCGTGGAGCAGTTCGTCGTCGGCGATGAGGTCTACAACAACGAGGTGGCTAACCGCCCCCACGACACGGGCCTGGTCACTAGGTGGATGCTCAACATGGACGAGGGCGCTCTCCAGCTGATCTCCACGCTTGGGATGCCTGTCGACCCCTCGATGGTCGAGCTCTCTCGCCACGGTGTCTTCGGAGTCGCACACGTAGTCCTGGCCCCCGAAGGCGTCAAGGACGGTACTACTGTGCAGGAGTTCGACCTGAAGGGGCTTTACGAAGGGCTTCCCGAAGGCCTAAAGGGGGATCTCTGGATCTTCGGCAAGCCCACGGCGTATCCGGGCAGAAGGATGGGGCTGGCGTTCTCTTACGCAGTTAGCCTCGATCAGGCAAGGGACAACGCAGAGAGGATAGCACACGTGGCAGAAAGCAAGTTCGTTTACAAGGGTTGAAGAGCGTGTGTGAAGAAGCAGAGGGAAGAGGGAGGAGTGGAAACCCGTGCCAAAGGTATCGGTGATTGTTGGTTCAAAGTCAGACGAGGAAATCGGATCGAAGGTTAAGGAAGCACTGACCGAATACGGCGTTGAAGCCGACTTCCAGGTTATCTCTGCACACCGGGATCCGGAGAGGCTGGACGCGTACATCAAGGGATCGGACTCGGAGGTATACATTGCGGTAGCCGGGCTAGCAGCCGCTCTGCCTGGCGTGATAGCATCGAAGACAACGAGGCCTGTGATAGGGGTACCCAGAGAAGTGAGGCTCGGGGGGCTCGATGCGCTGCTCTCGATAGTCCAGATGCCTCCCGGGGTGCCGGTCGCGACGGTCGGTATCGACAACTGGAAGAACGCCGCGCTGCTCGCGGTC
>JARYLH010000176.1 GCA_029907755.1 Candidatus Methanosuratincola sp. | reverse complement strand
ATCCTCTTTTCCCCTGCCAGGCTCGACGCCACTGCCCTGTGGATTAGGTTCATTGACCTGTCGGTCCTCGGCTGCCCCAAGACCTCGCTGAGCCTCGAGCCGTAGCCGCCGTGCCCGAGCTCCTCCATCTCCCCTACTGTTGTCGAGAGCCTGCATATTATCGCCTGCGCTAGGTTGTCGATCCCCCCGACTGTTGCCAGGTCGCCAGACTTATCCACTGCCAAGTCTGCACCGATGCCGTCTATCCTCAGCCTCAGGTCCATGCCCAATTTCTCATCGCCCACAACATTCACTTCCCAATCAGTTGATGTTAACTATGCTGCCCTTGATCTTGACCGTGGCGACTCCTTCAACACTAGCTTGCACTCCGGCGTTAAGCTCTGCAGTGTTCGAAGCCTTGTTCTTCAGGTTGTTTCCGGCTGTGACGTTGACGTCTTTCGTCCCGTCCACATTGATGTTATTGCCTGAAGAAATGGTTAGGTCCTTGTTGGTGGTTATTTTCAGGTTTGACGCCGAGATTGAGATGTCTCCCTCAGCCTCGATTGACGTGTCGCCCTTGGATTTGACCTTGACGTCACCATTCGACTCGATTGTGACGTCCCCGCCCCTCTGGATCGTGACCCTCGTCGCGCCCGCGGTCACCGTCACCTCCGCGTCCTTGAGGCATACTTTCATCCCGCCCGGGAGCTGGATGTAGACCCTCCTCAGCTCCTTGTCCTCCTCGTGGGGCACAGAATAGACCAGTTCTCCGGTCTTGCTGATGGGCGGGCGGTCTTTTTCATTGTAAATGCGTCCTACCACTATCGGGAGGTTCACATCCCCCCCGACAAAGTCTATCAGCACAAGATCGCCTACGGAGGGGGGCACGACCAGCCCGTACGCCTGGGTGGCGATCTGGACCCCCCTGAGCTCCAGCTCGCTGTTCTTGAGCCTGACGTTGCACTCGTAATTGTCCTTGTCCCCCTCGTCCGAATGAGGGAATACTGATGTGACTATCCCCAGCTCAGGCGTCCTGAGCTTGCTTATCTCCTTCCTTGCCACCTCTTTCATGGCTTTTACTATGCTCATTCCAACTTCCTCCTGCAGGTAAATGTGCTGGTGAACCCGCTTGAGGCGCTGAGGGTGTGCTCAACCCTGGTGACTTCGTGGGAACCGTCGATCTCACGGTCGTCGAAGCCCTCGAGGGTTATCGTGTCCCCAACCCTTATGCCCGGCTTCCCCTCAGACCTCACGTTCAGGATTACTGTGTATTTCGATGCCTCGAGCAGCGCCTCTCCCGCCTTTTCAGCACTTTCGCTGCTCTTTAGCGACGGCTCTGTGATTATCAGCGCCCTCTCCCCGCCCTTTGTGGTCTTGAGCTCCTCTTTTGCAGTCCAGTGGTAGGTTTCTGCCCCCTTCGAGCTTA
>JARYLH010000175.1 GCA_029907755.1 Candidatus Methanosuratincola sp. | reverse complement strand
GGAAGGCGTGCAGGCCGGCACGGTGCGGCTGGTGGGCACCGACCCGCAGGTAATCTGCGCCGAGACGATCCGCCTGCTGGAGGATCCGCAGGCGCATGCGCAGATGGCGCAGGCAGTCAACCCTTATGGCGATGGCCAGGCCGCAGGCAGGATTGTGCAGGCGCTGGTGAAGGCGCACCGGATCTTGTGAGGATATTCCGTTGATTTTCGATAATTCGCCTATCGGAGGAATTATTGATGCGTTTCTTGAAATTTTTTTCCCTAGCTATATCAATTTTTTACATTTCTACGGGCTTATTTAAAGTGGGGTCGGGAGAGATTGCAGCAGGTTGGAAAGGCCCGATTAATGTTTCCAATTCAGAAGGGCAATCGGGATTTCCATCAATTGTGGCAGATAAGAGTGGAGTAGTCCATTTGTTTTGGAATGAAGAGATTTTACCAAATCAACATGTGATCATGTATTCTCATTTAGAAAATGATCTTTGGAGTCCACCGATAGACATTTTCCCTTTTGCTGAGCCTGCACATGTTGTAAGTTCGATAGACTCGAAAGGATATATACATATTATATGGACAGGGATAGGGGGAATTAATTATAGCCGAGTTTATGCTCCTAACGCAGATAATGCTCATAATTGGAAGGCCCCGAGAGTTCAGGTGCCATCTACAAATTTTCTAGGAGATTATCATTTTGTAGTGTCAGATGAAGAAGGTAAAATCGTCATATGTTTGATATATGCTATTCAGATCGGGGCAAATAGCGGGATTTATACAGCGTGCTCATTTGATCAAGGTGAAACCTGGCAACCTCCAAGTGCAACCTATCAAAACTTGAATCCAGGGCTATTCGTGGATAAACCGCAATTGGCAATTACTTCTGAGGGCAGAATTCACGCAATTTGGGCAGAGTCAAATTACCCAGAGATTTTTCCACCTATTGGAATAAGGTATGCTTATTCCGATGACTGGGGAATCAGTTGGTCTTTTCCTCAGTCTCTTGCTGATGGCCCTTATACTGATCCCGCAATAACTATTACAAGCAAGAATGAAATTCATGTTGTGTGGAGTGGAACTGCAGATGATCGGTATAAATTTCACCTCTGGTCATCAGACAATGGGGTTTCTTGGCATCCACTATGGCGCAACCTTGAGGTCGGTGGTCTAGCCGGAACAGGTGCAATTGTGGAAGACAGTATAGGGCGCTTGCATTGGCTGACTGTGGGCGACATTTTTAGTTTACCGATTGAAGGGCCTAAAGACGCCCTGTATTATTCTTACTTTACAGATTATAGTTGGTCGCCGGGTATTCAAGTGTTCAGAGAAGACGTGCCCGAGCAAAATATGTCATTTGTATCTGCTACAATGGCATTGGGTAATCGTTTGAATGTGGTAGCAGTCACTCCAGTTCGAACA
>JARYLH010000174.1 GCA_029907755.1 Candidatus Methanosuratincola sp. | reverse complement strand
ACGTCCACGGTGCCGAGGCAATACTCGAGCGCCCGCTCCGTCGAACCCAGGACGTCATCGCGAGGAGGCGTCTTCGCCGACGAAGCGATCTTCAGGCGCCCGCATCGTCGAGAGGAGCCCAGCCGTGTCATATGACCACCTTGCCTCTCAGGCCAAAACGCACCCCAGACACGAAGCGAGGACTGACCCCATGGCTGATGACCCCCATGTCTGAAGGTGACCCCCATGTCTGGATGACCACCATGTCTGAGAACCCGGTGGCTGAGGTATAAAAGTAAAGTCAACGAGAAGCAAAGCTAGCGAAAAGTGAAGATACGACCCCAATCAAGGTGATAGAATCTGAAATAGCCTGATGGATTACTTGTCTGGGGGTATGGGCATGGATGTCAGAAGCATAGGTGAGGCGATAAATTCCCGTCGAGACGTCCTGGAGCGCTACAAGGTAAAGCGCTTGGGGGTTTTCGGTTCTCATGCGCGTGGAGAAGCGTCCTCCGGCAGTGACGTCGACATCTTGGTGGAGTTCAGGGAGTGCATAGACCTATTCGACTTCATCAACCTTGCGGAAGAGATGGGCTCCTTGCTGGGGAGCAGGGTGGACCTTGTGACCCCGGATGCCATAAAGCCCGCCATGAGGGATTCGATAATGCGTGAGGTGAGATGGATTGAGGGATTATGACCAGTACCTGAATGACATACTGGATTCTATCTCCTGGATCGAGGAGTACACCTCGGGGATGACCTTCGACCAGTTTCGCTCGGACCGCAAGACAGTTGACGCTGTGGTGAGAAACTTCGAGATCATAGGCGAGGCTTCCCGACATGTCCCCGAGGAGTTGCGGGAGAAATATCCCGATGTGGAGTGGAAAGCCATGGCAGGCATGCGCAATTACCTGGCACATGAATACTTCGGCATCAGCCTCGAGATCATATGGAGGACGATTGAGGAAAGGCTTCCCGGATTGCGCATGCGAATCCGTGAGATATTGGACGAAATTCAAAGATAGCCCTATTGAGGCGCGGAGACCATGCTTCGTGCCCGAGGCACCAAACGAGGCTTAATCCCAGTGCTAACAAGGCAAGCCCCGCCCCCTCGCCCTGGACATGCCCACGCCCTTACCATGCGCCGGGCGTAGCTCGCTTCCTGTTGCATGCCCCTAGTCCCTGGCGGGAAAAGACGAAGAGACGGTTTCCCGCCTCTTCTGTAGCTCTTTACAGAGCACCCCCTCCGGCGAAGTGATTTCATTATAGCACAAGACCAGAGGTATATGTCATACAGTAATTATAAGATGTACATGTTTTGGGGAAACCCGAAGCTGGGCGTGGGGAGCCCCCGTAGCTCAGGGGAAAGAGCACCCCTCCGGCGAAGGGGAGGCCGCGGGTTCGAATCCCGCCGGGGGCACCCAATCCAACCCCCGGAAGCCGGAAAGGCTGACGAAAAACCTGGACAGGTTATATGACAACCTTGTCTCTCGGGCAAAAGCGCACGCTGGTTCTAATACCCGCCCTGAGCCC
>JARYLH010000173.1 GCA_029907755.1 Candidatus Methanosuratincola sp. | reverse complement strand
GAGGGAAGATGATGGCAACGGAGGTTTTCGCAGTGATAGATCCTGAAAATGGGAGGAGGGTGAAGGACAAAAAGTTTGCAGCGATAACAGTGATCAGTTTCATTGCGACAATAGCAGCACTATCACTGAGGTGGCTGATAGGCTTCGAGCTGAGCACGATTGCTGCAGTAGGCGCCGCGGCGACGGTGCTGGTAATGGAGACCTACGGGAGGAAGCTCAACCGACCCTCATTCGAGGAGGTCCTCACCTCGCTTGACTGGCGATCGATCCTATTTTACATCTCGCTGTTCATACTGATAGGCGGGATAAACAGGCAGGGGCTGATCATGATGGCTGCGAACGCGATCGCCCCGATCTTCGCGTCGAACACTGCCTTGGGGGTCACCTCAGTCTACTGGCTGACCGTCCCTGTGGTCGGCTTCGTTGAGCACGATGCGTACATATTGGCTCTGCTATACCTTGTCAAAGACTTCAGCATCCAGGCAGGGATCTCCCCGTGGCCCTACTGGTGGGCAATACTCTGGTCCGGAACATTGGGCTCGAACCTGACAGTCGCAGGCGCTCCTGCGCTTCTAGTTGCACTCAACCTCTGCGAGCAGGAGGGGTGCAAGGTGAGCGCCAAGGAGTTCTTCAGGTACAGCGTGCCCTTTGTCCTGATCTCGGTCCTTGTGTGCTATTCCCTCATGATGATCATTTGGGTTTTCCTGTGACGCACTACCTACGGGCGGTTAGGAGGGCACTTCGGGGCCCTGACCCCTATCCGGCTCCCGGTCACCATGTACACAGCCTCCGCGGAGATGTAACAGGCATGGTCTGCCATGCGCTCGATTATCCTCGCAATTAGACCGTTCATTAGCACGCAGGCTCCGCCTCCCGCATAATCCCTGTATCTCGAGAGGAGTTTCCTGTATCCAGCATCGATTTTGGCGTCCGCCTCAATCACCGAAGCCGCCCTTATGGGATCCTTGGAAAGGTATGACATGACACTCTCCTGAACCATTTCCCAGCC
Source organism: Candidatus Methanosuratincola sp. (assembly GCA_029907755.1). Classification (GTDB taxonomy): domain Archaea; phylum Thermoproteota; class Methanomethylicia; order Methanomethylicales; family Methanomethylicaceae; genus Methanosuratincola. Next base: position 547 of record JARYLH010000173.1, on the reverse strand, counting down.
AGATTCGAGCAGCCCCTTCACATCCGGCGCGCATCTCATACCGGAGTCGACGTCGTCTATCACTTGGACGATATTGCTCAGGTACCGCGATATCCTAGCCAAGTCGTATGAGACCCGCATCGCAGATGTCACAGAACGGAGATCCCCTGCGAAGGGCTGGTGCCGTATCAGCGCCTCGACGCAGCGATCGATTACTGCTTCCTCCTGCCCCATGACCGACTTAGTCTTCTCGCAGATCTCTTTTGTCTTGTCAGTAGTTGGCTCTTCCAGGACTGAAAGCACCTTTCCATATATTTCTACAATAGAATTGTACATCTCGGATATTCCATTGTTTATTTCCTTCAAATAGTCTGGTTCCTCCATCATCCAAACCTCCCTGTTATGTACCTCTCAGTTATCGGGCTCTTCGGCGACTCGAAGAACTCTTTCGTCGCGTTGTACTCTATGAGCTCGCCCAAGTAAAGGAAGGCGGTCTTGTCGGATACCCTGGCTGCCTGACCCACATTATGCGTGATTATAATCACTGTGATTTCAGATTTGAGCTTCC
>JARYLH010000172.1 GCA_029907755.1 Candidatus Methanosuratincola sp. | reverse complement strand
TCCTGCCAAGGTGTTCGCTGTAGCCATGCCGAAGTCGTTGTGGCAGTGCACCTCAATAGGCTTCGTGGTCATCCCGCGCACCTTCTTGACGAGCCCGTACATAGCCATCGGTAGTATCGCGCCGAAAGAGTCGGAAAGAGCGAATGAGTCGCAGTATTTTTCGATTCCAGAGATTACACTACTCAAGGTGTCCAAGTCCGATCTTGTCGAATCGACGAGGAGGAGTACGACGTGCATTCCCTCGGACTTTGCGTATGCCGCATTCTCGGCCGTCTTCGATATGACTTCCTCCAAACTGGTCGAGTAGCTCCCCTTCATCATTACTTCGCTCGCAGGGATCTCAATTGTGACCCCCCAGCTCTCGCAGTCCTTCGCCGCGGATATGTCCAGCCTGTTGTTCCTGCACCAGGAGAAGAGCTTGCATTCGAGGGAAGCGGCGACCAGCGCCCGCAATGCCTCGCGATCCTCGGAAGAGAAACCGGGCGTCCCGACTTCCACCCTGTCCACGCCGGCTCTGTTGAGGGATCTCCCAATCGCTATCTTGTCGTATTTAGTGAATACAACCCCTGCCTGCTGCTCCCCGTCACGGAGCGTCACATCGTGGAACTCGACCCTCTTCACGTCTGGTGGCGTGGGCACCATGGAGCTGTCATAGTTGAATGGGCTCACAAACCATTTGGAAGTCATCCAAGGTTTATCCATTAAAAAGTTCCTCCATGATTATATATGGCTCAAGGCTTTTAAAAAGCCTTTTACTGCCCTATAAGCCATTTATACAAAAGGAATAAGTAATACTTGCTTTTAAATCAAAGCCAAGGCATGGGATCTCTATGAGCGTTGTTGTAGCGCAGGAAAAGAAGCCCTTGATAAGGTTTGATATCAAGAAATGCGCGTTCTGCAAGATATGCGAGTTGAGCTGCTCGAAATACCATTATAAGAAGTTCGGCGACTCGATCTCGCGCATAACGATAATCAGGAAGGGACCACTGATGTTCAAGTGTCACATTTGCACGAGGTGTGAGAAGCGCTTCTGCATAACCGCCTGCCCCACGAAGGCACTCTCCTATAAGGGCGGGAACATTGTTGTGGACCCGAAGCTCTGCAACTCATGCGGGGACTGTGTGAAGGCGTGCCCCTTCCACGGGATAAAGCTACACCCGGAGACCAAGCTGCCACTCATATGCGATCTCTGCGACGGGGATCCGAGCTGCGTCAAGGACTGCCCAAAGGGAGCCCTATCGCTTGTATGGTTGCCTGAGATTAGGAAGTGATCATGATGAAGTACAGCGGGTATAAAGGCAAAGTATTGGCAATAAACCTGACCACCAAGAAGACTTCCACCATAGAGGTGACAGACGAGTTCGCCAGGAAGTACATCGGGGGGAACGGGTTCGCAGTAAGGTACCTCTTTGACATGGTGGATCCAAGGATGGACGCGTTCGATGTGACGAACGTCGTGGCGATGATGACCGGACCATTCCAGGGAATCAACTCCCCGACTGCGGGCAAGTACTACATGGCTACCAAATCGCCGTTGACGAACGGCTATTTCGACAGCGTG
>JARYLH010000171.1 GCA_029907755.1 Candidatus Methanosuratincola sp. | reverse complement strand
GTTGGGCTGTTCGCCCATTAAAGCGGTACGCGAGCTGGGTTTAGAACGTCGTGAGACAGTTCGGTCCCTATCTGCCGTGGGCGCAGGATATTTTAGAGGATCTGTCCCTAGTACGAGAGGACCGGGATGGACGAACCTCTAGTGTACCAGTTGTCCCGCCAGGGGCATTGCTGGGTAGCTATGTTCGGAAGGGATAAACGCTGAATGCATCTAAGCGTGAAACCCACCTCAAGATGAGATATCCCTCCCGATGGAGACATCGGGACTCAAGACCCCTTGTAGATAACGAGGTTGATAGGCCAGGGGTGCAAGCGCAGGAATGCGTTGAGCTTACTGGTACTAATCGGTCGTGCGACTTGACCACCGATTTTTTCTTCAGCGATCGTGATCCATGACGATGCACTTAGGCCCGCGAAAGGGTTTACACCTCTGGGCAGGAATCATATGCTCCTTCGGGCTTTTGTGGGTCGCTGGCCTGATGTCCTACCTGGATGAGCCCACAAGCGACGCAGATGTCTTAAAAAAGAGGAAGGTGAACATCAACACCTGCACCAAGAGGGAGCTCATCAAGAAGATTCCCGGTATGACATCTCAGAAGGCGGAGGAAATTGTAAAGGGAAGGCCATATTCCAATATTTACGAGCTGGTGACCAAGAAGGTTCTCACCAAGAAGGAATTAAGCCGGATCCGCGATTTCATCACCGCCAAGGGTCCCTGAGCAAACAATAGTACAAATCCGGGGACCGGCTGGGAAGAGGATATCGGCAACCAGAAATGGATTGAACGTATCTGACTCCGGTGATCATAGCGAAGGGGAAACACCCGATCCCATCCCGAACTCGGAAGTTAAGCCCTTCAGGGCCGATGGTACTGCCTGGGCAACTGGGTGGGAGAGTAGGACATTGCTGGGGTCATGATTGGAAAAGCCTGCGCCTTAGGCGCAGGCTTTTTTCTTGGGCAAAGTGGATCCCCTGGACCGCTTTGTCAAAACAACAAGATGAGGGCAGTTGGGCAATGGAGCGATGAATAGGGGGTCAAATTTGGCTCTGGCAGGCGCTTGACGAGCCACCCCATCTTGACAAGCAGGGGAGAGTATGATACTCGGAGGCCTGCGACATCGCTTTTCAGGCGGGAAGGGAATTGAGCGGAATGCCAATGCGAGTCCAACACCTTTGCAGAATCGCGTTGCTTTCGGTCTGGGTCGCAGGTCTCGGCTCTGAGGTACTTGCGGCTGGTACGGTCGAAATCTTTCTGGGGGAAAAGAGGGCGACCCTTTCCCTACTGCCCATTAGGGAACGAGAGTACCTTCCGCTTGATAAGACCGTGAAGGTCCTTCAAGGGAGATACCGGGAACTCTCTGGGAGGCGAGTTGAAGTTATGGTGGAAGGGATCTCCTTCTTGCTGAGGGAGGGGATCGACAAAGTCAGCAGGGACGGGCGGGAGCAGATCTCCCTCTCCGCCCCGATCCTGTTTGTGCGGGGAGAGTGGGCGGTCCCCATGGACCTATTCTCCATCTTTCTCAGGAGCAAATACGGGGATAAGGTCTGGTGGGACAAAGAGGGGAGGCGGGTCCGGGTGGGGCAAACTTCGTATTCCGTGATCAGGCT
>JARYLH010000170.1 GCA_029907755.1 Candidatus Methanosuratincola sp. | reverse complement strand
CTCAAGAATGCAATCATGCCGCTGATAACCCTGCTGGGCATGTCTATCGGTTTTGCCATAGCAGGTGCCCCTGCGACTGAAACGGTATTCAGCTGGCCGGGGCTCGGTCGTGCCTATGTCACAGCTGCCTCGAGGCTTGATTTCCCCTTGATTATGGGGATCACTATGATCATCACGATAATGATCCTCGTGGCTAACCTGATTACTGACATCTCGTACGCCGCAATTGATCCGCGGATATCGATAGATTAGGTGAGGAATTATGGTGAGTCTAACCATCAGGAACAGGGGCAATCGCGAAGAAAGGCGCTCTGCAAGCCAGTGGGCTGTCGCCTGGCGAAGATTCAAGAAGCACAAGTCTGGTCTATTCGGGCTTGGGATGATTGTTGCTCTTATCCTGGTTGCAATACTGCACTCTGTAATCGCCCCTTATCCGGCAAGGCCTGACCCTGATGCTTTCTTGCCTCTCTACGAGGGAGAGGCTGGCCAGCCTCCTTCGTGGAAACATCCTTTTGGTACAACCATTATGGGGACCGACGTTTTTAGCGAACTTGTTCATGGGACAGTATACACTTTGTATGTTGCAATAGGGACCACGCTCATAGCGATGCTGATCACTGTTGTGGTGGGAATTTCGTCTGGGTACTTGGGTAGGATAGTCGATGATGTGCTTATGCGCATAACTGAAGTGTTCCTTGTTTTCCCGTCACTGCTGCTTATCCTCGTCTTTGCAAGAATCTACCAGCTGGTAAACCCAGAGCCGTTCTGGAATATTTTGGGGATATCGATACCGGTCAACCTGACAATGATCGTGGTGATAGTCGCTGTATTCGCATGGGCAGGCAACGCAAGGGTCATTAGGGGGGAGGTGATGGCGCTCAAAGAAAAGGAGTTCATCCAGGCTGCAAAGAGCTTGGGTGCGAATTCAAGGTGGATAATGCTCAGGCACATCTTCCCCAACATATTGCCCCAAGTCATTGTGATCGCCACGCTCACAATGGCGTCTGCAGTCCTGATCGAGGCAGTAGTGTCTTTCTTGGGGTTCGGAGATCCAAACACCATCACCTGGGGAAGGATGATGGAGGAGAGCTTCCAAGATATGAGCACAACTTGGTGGGCCGAAGTCTTCCCAGGGCTTGCGGTCTTTTTCACCGTGCTTGCATTCAACCTGATGGGCGATGGGATATCTGATGCGTTGAATCCGAGGCTGAGGGAGTAACCATGGATCTTTTGCAGGTAAATGACCTAAAGACATACTTTTTCACAGAAGCAGGAGTGGTCAAGGCAGTCGACGGTATATCTTTCAATGTAGAAAAAGGGTGCACAGTTGGGCTGGTGGGCGAGAGCGGGAGCGGTAAATCGGTGACTGCCCAGTCCGTCCTGCGGATAGTCCCGAGGCCGGGCAAGATCATCAGCGGAAAGATATTTTTCAACGGCGAGGACATCCTTGCGAAGAAGGAAGACGAAATGCGCTCTTACCGCGGGAAGAAGATAAGCCTCATCTTCCAAGATCCCACAAGCTCCCTGAATCCCGTATTTACGATAGGTACACAATTAACCGAAATAGTTAAACAGCATAAGGCAGTCGGCAAGGACGATGCTGCCGAGGAAGTGATCA
>JARYLH010000016.1 GCA_029907755.1 Candidatus Methanosuratincola sp. | reverse complement strand
GGGAAAGCCATGTTCTTGGATCTGTCCGGCCCTGCGGGGGTCTTCGCGCTGGCGTTGCTGGTGGCTGCCCTCATATATGCATGCGGGCGGTCTGGGAGCAAAAGCGTTGGCGAAGGGGAAGAAAAAGGTGCAAAACTCCAGCCATACGCGTGCGGCGAGCAGCTCCCGCCTGAGCGGGTGCCGGTGAGCATCCATATGTTCGACTTTGCAGCATTCTTCCTGATATTCGACGTCATCGCGATAATCCTGATATTCTCCTTTTCCGCATCGAACGTTCTCCTACCGATTGCCTACATCGCGCTCTCCGGGCTGGCGTTGTATGCCATAATCACTTACAGGAGGCGCTGATGTGGGAATAATCGACTGGGCGTTCAGGAAGAGCCCTTGGATCCTCCACTTCAACACAGGATCCTGCAACGGCTGCGACATCGAGATATTCGCGATCCTCACGCCAAAATATGACGTCGAGCGCCTGGGTGTTATGCTGAAGGGGAGCCCGAGGCACGCCGACGTACTTGTGGTGAGCGGGCCGGTCACCAGGCAGGCGAGCGGAAGGATACTCAGGATATACGAGCAGATGCCCGACCCGAAGAAGGTGGTGGCGGTCGGCACCTGCTGCATAAGCGGGGGCGTCTTCTCGAACGGCGGCAAGGGGGCTTGCTACAACGTCTATCCGGGCCTTGATTCGATAGTGCCGGTGGACGCCTACGTACCTGGGTGCCCGCCGAAGCCTGAAGCGATACTCGAGGGCATATCCAAGGTCGCAAAGAAGGCGGGGGTTGATTGAAGATGAACGCGGAAGAAGTGCTTCGGGTCCTGTCCGGTGCGGAAGGCATCCAGGACGTGAAGGTGCTCTCGGAGAGGCGCATCCTCTTGACCTGCTCAAGGGAGGCATATAGGGGTGTCGTAGGGCGCCTTGCCGGGCTAGGGCTCAGCCATGTAGTCGCGATAACCGGGGTGGACATGAAGGAGAGCATCGATCTCCTGCTCCATCTGGGCTCCTCACTGATGGCCACTGTCAGGGTCAGGTTGGACCCATCCGACCCGAAGATAGCCACAGTCTCTGATATGCTCCCTGGGGCAGAGATGCGGGAGCGAGAGGTGCATGACCTGCTCGGCGTCGAGTTCGAGGGCCACCCATCGCCCGCGAGGTTCATGGTTTCCGAGGATTGGCCAACCGGCGTATTCCCGCTAAGGAGGTCGTTCACCCCTTCCGCGCCGGAGCCAAGGAGGTCGAGTCCGCAATGAGCTCGAGCTACGAGAGGATATTTGACATACCGATAGGCCCCCAGCACCCTGCGCTGAAGGAGCCTGCGATGCTGAAACTGAAGGTCGATGGGGAGCATGTAGTTGGCGTAGACCTGGACGTGAGCTACAACCACCGCGGGATCGAGAAGGCTGCGGAGTACAGGACCTACATACAGAACCTCTACCTGATCGAGAGGATCTGCGGGATCTGCAACGTGGCCCAGACCCTCACTTATTGCCTTGCGGTCGAGTCTCTACACGGCAAGGAGATCCCCCCCAGGGCGAGGTTCCTGAGGGTAGTGGCTGAGGAGATCTCTAGGATAAACAGCCATCTCTTGTGGCTCGGCGTCGCCGCTCACGAGATAGGGTTCGACACATTCTTCATGCATGTCTGGCTCGACCGGGAGATCACATTGGGCCTGATGGAGGCGCTCTCGGGGAACAGGATCACATCCTCATACAATGTGATCGGCGGGGTCAGGCGCGACGTTACCGAGGAGCTGCTCTCGAGGATAAGGAAGGGGCTAGACGAGCTCGAGCCGAGGGTCAAGAGGTACAGGGAGATCGTGCTCAATGACAGGTCGATCCTGAAGAGGACACAGGGGATCGGGATCCTGAGCCCTGGGGACGCTATGGCGACCTCCGCAGTGGGGCCAACGCTCAGGGCCTCTGGGATAAAGTCGGACGTCAGGGCCGATGACCCGTACTGCTCCCACGACCAGATCCCATTCAACGTTATCACCGCTGATGGCTGCGATGCCCATGCCAGGATACTGGTCAGGCTCGACGAGATACTCGAGTCGATACAGATGTGCAGGCACTGCGTCTCCAGGCTGCCTGCGGGACCGATACTGCAGAGGCTGCCCAGGCGCGCCCCCCAGGGCGAGGTCATGTCAAGGGTCGAGGCCCCGAGGGGGGAGCTCTTCCACTACATATCCTCGGACGGATCCGACAAGCCGTACCGGTGCAAGGTGAGCACCCCGACGCTGGCGAACCTCCCTGCATTGGTCAGGATGCTCACATCGAAAGGCAAGTATGTGGTGAACATAGCCGACGTGCCGGTGATCCTCGCTTCCATCGACCCCTGCTTCAGCTGCGCCGCGCGCGTCGAGCATTCGGGGGGCGTCTAGGCTTGGAGCCCGTGATCCTGCCGGTCCTACAGACGCTCGTTTTCCCGGGCTTCCTCTTCCTGATAGCTGTGTCTTTCCTCTACGAGTGGCTGGATCGGAAGATCTATGCTTGGATGCAGCTCCGCGCAGGGCCCGCCTTGGCTGGGCCAGTGGGGATCATGCAGCCCATCGCTGACTTTGTCAAGCTGATGGGCAAGGAGGACATAACCCCCGCATACGCAGATCGCCGGATATTCGGAGCCGTGCCGGTACTGATGGTCGCGCTCATCCTCACATTCTGGGCGGTAGTCCCGGTCACCGGCGCCGCTGGGCTGGTCAGCTTCAGGGGGGACGTGGTATTCGCAGTGGTTGCGATGACGTTCTTCTGCATGCTGATCTTCCTCGGCGGTTTCTCGTCATCGGATCGATTCTCGCTGCTTGGCGCAGAGAGGGCCGTGCTCCAGCTTCTCGGGTTCGAGATACCGCTGATGCTCTCCATAACCGGGGTCTGCATACACACCGGAGGGCTCTCAGTATCAGAGATCGTATCTTGGCAGGCGGAAAACGGGTGGTCCATACTTGGGCCCCAGGCGATGGGCTTCTTCATATTCCTGGTCGCCGCCCAGGCAGAGCTCGAGAGGATACCCTTCGACATTCCCGAGGCCGAGCAGGAGATCGTCGCCGGGTGGCTCACCGAGTACTCCGGGAGGAAGCTCGCCCTAATCAGGCTCGCGAAGGACATGGAGCTTGTCTTCATCTCCGGCCTTGCTGTGGCGCTCTTCCTCGGGGGGCCGATCGGGCCGTCCCACGCAGGTCTGGAGTGGCTACTGTACCCTGCATACTTCCTGCTCAAATTGGCCCTAGTCGTGGCGGTGCTCGCGTTGGTCAGGGGGCTCTTTGCCAGGGTCAGGATAGACCAGATGGTGTCTTTTGGCATGCGGTACTTGGTTCCACTGTCGCTCGCCCAGGTAGCGGCTACGATCCTTTGGAGGCTGATCTGATGTCGGTCCTTCGCGACATAATCGAGAGGAAGGCGAGGCGAGAGACGATCCGCAGGTACGGCTTCACGGGGAAGGCGGGGATCGAAGCCGATCCGTCATACAGGGGCAGGGTCGGGCTCAAGAGGGAGCTCTGCATCGGGTGCTCGCTCTGCGAGAAGGACTGCCCGTCGGCTGCGATTCAGATCGTGCAGGACGAGAAGGGTAAGCGCCCAATCTTATTCCTCGACAGGTGCATGTTCTGCGGGCAGTGCAAGGAGAGCTGCCCGACGAAGGCTATATACATGAGCAGCGAGCTTGAGCTCCCCGTGTTCGACCGGAGGGAGCTGGAGGTCATGTGATCTATGATCGACCTAGTCATCGCGGCTATGATCGTCGCATTCGCGCTCGTCGCCGTCCATGTGTCGGACCTGGTGAGGATGGCAATAGCCTTCTCTGCAATGAGCCTGCTCATCGCCGTCTCGTTCTACCTGCTCGGGTCCGCGTATGCCTCGGCATTCCAGATCGCCATAAACGCTGGGGCAGTGACGATCCTGTTCCTTGCCATGATCCACGTGATGAAGAGGAGGAGGCTCGACTGATGGCCGGAGCGGGGCATGCAGGGGGTGCGGAGCGGACGGGGGAGGTACGCCGTGGGCACAAGGAGGAAGATCCTGGGATGGTCGCCCGCGGCTGGATAAGGTGGGCCGGCATACTGGCAGTGGTCGCGGCGCTGGCAGTCCTAGCCATCGCCTTCCAGCAGTCCTTTGCCCTCTCCGCGCCGTGGTCATCAGCCGCGCCCTTCGACGACGACCCTGGCTTCATCTGGGACTTCCGGGGCATCGATGTGGTGGCGCAGGGCATCATCGTCATGGCTGCTACTGTCGCGGTAACGTCCCTGCTAAGGGAGTACAGCGTGGTGGGAGAGGATGAGTGAGGTATTCAGCGCTGCTGCACTGGCTCTCTTCTTCATAGGCTTCTACTGCGTCGTGACCAGGCGGAACATGATAAAGACCGTGCTGGGGATCGAGATAATGACCTCAGCAGTGAACCTCAACTTCATATCGTATGCATCCTCAGGCGGTGCAGCCGACCCGCTGGGGGTGAGCGTCGCTATAGTCTCGATTTCGGTGGGGGCAGCCATAGCCGCCCTCGCCCTCTCCATGGTGATCGCGGTCTACCGAAAGACCGGGAGCGTGGACATCAGGGAGCTGAGGAGGCTGAAGTGGTGAGCGACCTTCCCGTTTACATTCCATTGCTCCCGCCCTTGGCAGGCGCCGTGATTCTCACTGCCACCTCTTCGCTGTACAGGAGGAGACACTACGGCGTCGCGAGGTGGCTCATCTCGATCCTCTCGCTGCTGGCTTCGCTACTCCTGCTGATCTTGCTGCTCCCCTCGATGCCCTCGTCCTGGCAGCTTGGGGCTTACGGGCCGCCTGCGGGGTCTTGCCTGCGCCTCGATCCCCTCTCGGCTTTCCTCTGCCTAACGGCGGTATCTGTCACCTCGCTCTCGGTCGCCTTCTCCTACAGGTACATGGAGCACGACCGCGGGAAGAACAGGTACTACTCGCTCATGCTCCTGCTCACGGCAGGGCTGCTCGGCGTCTTTGTGTCGGGTGACCTCTTCACGCTCTTCGTCTTCTGGGAACTGATGTGCGTTTCGTCCTATGCGCTCGTGGCATTCAGGAAGCATGAATGGGAGCCCCTCGAGGCCGGCTTCAAGTACCTGGTGATGAGCACCGTCGGCTCGCTCGTCGCGCTCTACGGGATCTCACTGGTCTACGGGATCGCGGGGACACTCGAGATATCCGGGATAGGGACCGCTCTCTCTGGCGCCGGTATGACCGGGTACTTCCCGCTCGCCATGATCGTGGCAGGGTTCGGTGTGACGGCTGCAATAGTCCCGTTCCACACATGGCTCCCGGACGCCCACCCCGCGGCGCCGAGCCCGGTCAGCGCGGTCCTCTCTGGCTTGGTGATTAAGGGCGGTGCGTACGCCATATTCAGGGTACTGTTCACGGGGTTTGCGTCGTTCAGCTTTGGGGTCCCGCTGATGGTCCTAGGGGCTATCACGATGACCCTCGGGAACCTCATGGTATTCGCGCAGCAGGACATAAAGCGCTTCTTCGCCTTCAGCAGCGTCGCCAACATGGGCCTGATCCTGCTGGCAGGCGGCGCGGCTGCGCAGATAGCGGAGGCACACCCAGCCGCTGCGGGGCTCGCATGCATTGCAATGGCAGGGGCACTCTTCCACATCTTGAACCACGCGCTCGGCAAGTCGCTCCTCTTCCTCTCCTCTGGATCGATGATCCACTCGGCCGGGACCAGATCGATCCAGTCCCTCGAGGGCATCGCGAGGAGGATGCCTTGGTCCGGAGGCGCGCTGACGGTTGGGCTTCTTAGCCTGGCAGGGGTCCCCCCTCTGGGCGGCTTCTGGAGCAAGCTCATGGTGCTTGCGCCGCTGGCTGCGCTCCTCGCATCTGGAGATCCTGCAATCGCCACGGCTTTCGCCGTCGTGCTGGTCAACAGCCTTCTCGCGGCCGGGTACTACATCTGGCTTGCCCAGCGGATCGCGTTCAAGCCTACTGCCGTTCCGGATACCGTGGGGGAACCACCGGCTTCGATGCTGATCCCTGTTTTGATCCTTTCGCTGATCTGCATCGGGATGGCCTTCGCCCTGCCGTGGCTGATCCCCGCATTTGAGGCGATCTCCAGATCCCTTGTGGGGGGTGTGATAAGATGACTATGGTCTCCGTTGACTGGTTAGGTTTGGCGCCTGCGTGGCTCTGCTGGGTCATCCCCTTCGCCGGGGCGCTGCTGGTGCCCGCATTGGGAAAGATCAGCCGGAGGGCGATGGAGATCCTTGGGGCAACTTCTGTGGCGGCGTCCTCTGTGCTGGCACTGGTCATGGCGACCTGGATCCCTGGGACTGAGTTCCCGATCAGGCTCACGGTCCCGTGGGTCCAGCTCGCTAGCCGCTCGGGACCCCTCCCGGTGCCCAACATAGGCTTCGGGATCCTCGTGGACCCCGTAAGCATCATACTCGCAAATGTCGTCGCCGCGGTCGGAGCCCTAATCATGGTCTACTCTATCAAGTACATGGAAGGGGAGCCGAGCACAGCCCGGTTCTGGTTCCTGATGGACGCATTCGTCGGCAGCATGCTCTTCCTCGTGATGTCCGACAACCTGGTCCAGATGCTCTTCGGTTGGGAGGGTGTCGGCCTCTGCTCCTACGCGCTGATCGGCTACTGGTACAGGGACTCGAAGGACCAGAGGAGCTGGCTGACGACCTGGGTCGGGGAGGGTGCTGAGTCGTATCCGCCGTCCCACGCCGGGATGAAGGCATTCCTGATGACCAGGTTCGGTGACGTTCTCATGATTGCGGGAGTGATCCTCCTCGCCCTCTCCACCGGATCCTTCTCCTTCCTCGAGATCACCGAGCGCGTGGGCTCGCTGGGCGCCCAGCCCCTTCTGCTCCCGGCCTCGGTCCTCATCCTCTTCGGGGCTATAGGGAAGTCTGCCCAGCTCCCGCTGATGGAGTGGCTCCCGGATGCCATGACAGGGCCGGCGCCCGTCAGCGCGCTGATACATGCCGCGACAATGGTCAAGGCGGGGGTCTACCTCGTCGCGCGCGTCTTCCCGATATTCTATATTGCGGCGGCTGCAGACCCCGGCCTCATCCGCTTCTTCGAGATCGCCGCCTGGGTTGGGGCTGCCACCGCACTCGCGTCAGCTACCCAGGCCGCCGTTTATACCGAGCTTAAGAAGGTTCTCGCTTACTCCACCGTGAGCCAGATAGGGTACATGATGCTCGCGATGGGGGTCGCTGGCACGATGGCCGAGTTCTACATCGGCTATGCGGGCGGGATCTTCCACCTGATGAGCCACGCTGTCTTCAAGGCCGCACTCTTCCTTGCGTCCGGGTCGGTCATCCACGCCGCCGGATCCCGGTTCATGCACCATATGGGCGGCCTCAGGGGAAGGATGCCCCTCACCTTCCTCGGGACGCTCATCCCGTCGCTCTCGCTTATGGGGATCCCCGTCCTGTTCGGCGGCTTCTGGAGCAAGGACATGATCCTAGAGGCCGTGCTAGAGTCAGGCAACCTCCCGTTGCTCGCGGTCTCGCTAGCGACCGTCTCGATCACCTGCTTCTACACTGTCAGGATGGTCGGGAAGGTCTTCTTCGGATCCCCTGCGGGTGTTTCTGCAGGAAACTTGGAGCAACATGATGGGCACCATGCGTGCGACCCATCGCCGCTAATGTCCCTGCCCGTCTTGGTCCTCTCAGCTGCGACAGTCACAATGGGTATCTTGGGGGTGTGCGAGCGGGAGTGGCTGGCTGGGCTCCTCGGCGAGTATGTCGGGTCCTTGATCGGTTCCCATGGCGAGATCCACCTTGGGGAGCCTATGGCTCAGATCCTAGTCTCAGGCGCCTCCCTCGCCTTCATAGTGATCGGGGCGGTCCCTGCGTACCTATTCTACGTGAGGGGCATGCGGATCCCCGACTGGCGCCCGTTGCGGCGCATCGGGTCTTTCTTTGCGAACAGGTGGTACATCAACAGGGCCTACTACGCAATGTTCGTTGAGCCTGCCTGGAGGCTGGGCGGTTGGATTGCGGGCAGGGTTGAGGATGACGCCTTGCGATCAGCCGAGAGGTCAGCTCAGTCGTCCCTGATCGGGCTCGTAGAGAGGCTCAAGAAGACCCAAACCGGCGGCCTCAACGAGAACCTGATAGCGGTACTTGCCGGGATGATTCTGCTCATGATCATGATTCTGTTGGTGGTGTTGCCGTGATCGATATCCAGAGCAGCCCGCTTATCCTGTACTTCATCGCGGTGCTACTGGCGTCCTCGCCGGTCGCATTCGTGCTTGAGAGGCTTAGCAGGCGCGCGCCGGCCCTCTTCTCGGGGGCATTTCTCATCGCGTCAGGTTCCGCTTTGGCCCTTTCAGGCACCTTGGACGGCACATTCTTCGTCCTCGCGGATCTGCCGTTCTTGGGCAGGATCGCGCTCTTCGCCGACGGTCTCTCCTCGCTGATGCTCATTGCCCTGCTCGCGATAGCCGGGTTGGTCTCGATCTCCGGCACCTGGTCTGGGGGCGAGAAGCCGGAGGCGCAGCGCGGCTTCCAAGCGCTCTTCCTGCTGTATGTGGCAGGAGTGGCTGGGCTATTCCTCTCGGCTAACCTTGTGCTGCTCTTCGCCTTCCTGGAGCTGACGCTTATCGCATCCTGGCTCGTTCTCGGCTGGTGGGGCGGGCAGGGTCGGGGCAGGACCTCTATCAAGTACTTCCTCTACACCGAGCTCGGTGCGCTTATCTTCCTGGCTGGCGTCCTGATGCTCTGGGGCTCGATCGGGACACTCGACGCCCTCTCAGCCCCCTCTGGCACACCGATCTCCCCCGGATCGATGCTCGCGGTCGCATTCATAATCGCCGGCGTCTTCGTCAAGAGCGCCGTATTCCCAACGCACGGATGGCTCCCGGACGCGTATTCCGAGTCCCCGCCGAAGCTCGCTGCCGCCCTGTCCTTCTCCACCGTCGCGATAGGGGCGTACCTGCTGCTCAGGGTCTTTGGCTCTTTCGTGCCTGGCGCACTGTCGGACCCGCGCGTCTCCGGGACCCTGGCTGCTTTCGGTCTCTTCAACATCATCTACGGCGGGCTCGCAGCGATCAGGCAAAAGGATCTCCGCAGGGTCCTCTCATACTCGAGCATCAGCCAAGCCGGTTACGTCCTCATCGGCGTCGCCTCGGCGACCCAGATAGGGTTCCTCGGCGTTCTGATCTGGGCAGTTGCGCACGGCTTCGGTAAATCTGCACTATTTCTCATCTCTGGGGAGTATCGGCGTTTGATTGGGACCGACTCGCTGGATGGCCTGGGAGGCCTGGCTGGGAAGATGCCCGTGACCTCCTCTTCGCTCCTCCTTTCGTTCCTTAGCCTCGCGGGCATCCCGCCTACGCTGGGGTTCTGGGGCGAGTTCTTCATACTATTCGGGTTCGCCTCTTCGCTACTCTCCGCTGGGATCGATCCATTAAGAATGGGGGTACTCGTGGTGACAGCCGCCTTCACAGTGGTCTCGGCAGCATACGGGCTCTGGACCGCGAGGCGGATACTGTACGGCGAGTCCGCCCCAGGCTCGCAGGGTGCCCGGGACAGACCTTCTTTCGCTTTGCCTCTTTTCTCGATGGTCTTGGTGCTAGTTGCCCTCGGCATAATGCCATTCCTCCTTACCGGGGCATTCTGGATCTATCATGGTTGACCTGAGCTTCTGAGGGAAAATACTGCCCGATTCCATGATTTCATGTCTTTCTTTGTCGCAGAGCCGGTTACCCCAAAGATGCGAAAATGGTGGGGAAGGCTATGGCGATCTGTCAGGGCGAGAAAGGCAGGCTTTTGCAAAGCGCGCCATCCGCACGCCCGAGTACCGCCCTGCAATTCCTCAACCTGCAGCCTCTATTCTCCTTTGAGCGCGTTGAACCACTTCTTGCTCCTGAGCCTGCTGGCGAGGGCGGGTATGCAGTCCTTCCTGCCGAATATCGTGTAGGTCAGCGCCATCCTGCCCGACTCCTTGTCCTCCTCTATGCCTTCGAACCTGAAGTTCTTGGCGCACGCGGCTATCTCCCCCTCGACCTCGCCCGGGTCGATTATCTCGCTCGTGTAGACGGTGACCTTCTCCTGAGTCCCGATACCCTTCCTGTCCAGCGCCCTATCGAGCATGAGCGAGAGAAGCACGAGCGCATAGAGCGTCCCGGCCACCGCGTACTCCCCCAGCGCCATGATGACGCCGAAGCACGCGAAGAACCATATGCTTGCAGCCATGGTGAACCCGAAGACCTTGTTCGCAGTCTTTATCAGGGCACCGGCGCCGAGGAAGCCCGTAGCCGTCACTATGGCAGCCAGTAGAGGGACTGCGCCCTCCTGCACCTCCTCCAGCGCCACTATCGAGAGCCCGCAAGCCGCCATCGCCACGAAGACGTAGATCCCGAATCCCGCGGGTTTGAACGAACGCTGCCTCTCAATGCCAAAGATTAGCGCGAGGAAGAACGTCGCTACGACCTTGGCTACAATGCTGAAAATTTCCATGCAAACCACCCCGCAAAGAGCATTCTGAAACAGAGGGCAAGCTTTTAAAATTTTCCCTCTTAGACAGGGAAAGCTCAATAGACTACACGGAAGCGGTCCGTCAATAAATGGTCATAAAGCCTATTTGGATGATCCCCGCAAGTCATCTCTGTGTCTGGAAAATGAACAAGGGCGCAATATTCTTACTCATCACGGTCTTCTTCTGGGGCACCTCGTTCATATTCGTGAAGATCGGGCTGGAGGAGGTGCCCCCTGTCACGTTGGCTCTACTCAGGTTCGCAATAGCTGTGCCCCTGCTCTTCCTGCTGATGCGCCGCTCCGGGGTGGACCATCCGGGTAGCTGGAGGAAGAGGGAGTGGGGACCGCTCCTCTTCTTGGGCTTGACTGGCGTCACCCTGTACCACCTCTTCCAGAACATCGGGATGGGCTTCACGAGCGCCTCCGAGTCCAGCGTGATAATCGCCTCGAACCCGGTCTTCATAGCCCTCTTCAGCCGCCTACTCTTGGGCGAGAAACTCTCCAGGCTTAAAGCGATGGGGATCCTCCTCGCATTCGCTGGAGTCGTGCTTGTTGTAGTAAGGGACGGGATCGCCGTCGCGAGCTCCTCTTTCCTCGGGGACGTGATCTGCCTGGGGTCGGTCTTCTCTTGGGTCGCGTACTCCCTCTACACAAAGAAGAGGCTCCTCAGGAGCAGCGCGCTTGAGATAACCGCATTCTCTTCGCTCTTCGGGACGATCTTCCTCGCACCCGTAGCTCTAGCTACAGAGGGGGTGACCGTTCCGGTAATTCCTGAGTCCTGGCTATCCATACTTGTGCTCGGCGTATTCGCCTCTGCAATAGGGTACCTCCTCTGGAACAGGGCCCTTTCGGAGATAACCGCCTCGGAGGCGGGGTCTTACCTCTTCCTCATCCCCGTGATCGCCTCCGTGTTCGCATTCATATTCTTGGGGGAGAGGCTTGACTGCATCTTCTTCGCCGGGTCTGCCCTCGTTATACTCGGGCTGGTTCTCTCGACTAGATGATCACGCTGTTTGTTTTCATATTATTGGACTTGGAGTTCCAGCCGTCTTGAGCAGAATGCTCATGGCGCAGTTGAGGCGCTTTTGTAACGCAACTATCATCTTTTGTTCGACCAGTTGGGAAAAATGGCTTTTCCTGTAGGTTCCTATTGATAAATCATTCAATGCGGACATTCGCCAGTATTAAATTTGGATCAAGACAATAATTGTGCAGCGAGTCCGTGAGTTGGTTAAGGTGAAGGCAGCCGTTTTGGAATCGGTAAGCAAAATCAGTCTGAAAGAGGTTGAGAATCCGTCGGCGGATCCGGGCGGGCTAGTCGTGGAAGTGAGGGCCTGCGGTGTTTGCAGCACTGATGTGAAGATGTGGAAGAAGGGGCAGAGGGATCTGCGGTGTCCTAGGATCCTGGGGCATGAGGTTGCAGGTGTGGTGGTCGAGAGTAGGAGCAATGCATACTCTGTCGGAGATCGCGTCCAAATATTCCCTGGAGTCTCATGCGGCAGCTGTCACAAATGCAGGACTGGAAGAGATAACCTTTGTGACAAGATTAAGATCATAGGTTTCTCCTACGACGGCGGGTTCGCCGAGCTGATGAAGGTCCCACCGGAGCTGGTAAGGATCAATGGTATCAACAAAATTCCAAACGGGTTGAGCTACGAAAAGGCGACACTCACGGAGCCCCTTGCCTGCTGTTTGAACTGCGCAGATAAGCTACGCATCTCATCGGACGATACGGTTTTGATCCTTGGCGCGGGCATTATGGGGATCCTGAATGTGGTGCTCGCAAAGCTGCGGGGTGCCCACGTAATCGTCGCCGAGATCTTGAAAGACAGGATGCGATTTGCGATGAAAGCTGGGGCAGACAGGGTTATCGACTCAAACCACGAGAATCTGAAAGATGCGGTGCTAGATGAGACTAGAGGAAGGGGGGTAGATGCGATCATTCCAGCATTCGGAGAAGCTATTTCCGCCTACCCTGTGTTTGACCTGTTATCGAAGGGCGGTAGACTTTGCCTTTTTTCAGGCATTCCTAAACCGGAATCTATTAAACTCGTTGACTTCAACCTCCTCCATTACGAGGAGAAAATGCTCGTTGGATCATACGGGTGCACCTCAACCCAAAACAGAAGAGCCATTGATCTGCTCACCAAAGATCTGAAGCTGGATTGGTTGCCGGTGAGAACTATTGGGCTGGACGAGATCGAAGAGGGTCTGAGATCAACTGATGCGAAAGCGCAGCTAAGGATAGTCGTAAAAAGCTAAACGCCCTCTGAATTCCTTTCCTGCCTATCAAAGCAAAACTTATTAAACGGATGGAGTATCCATCCAATTAGTGGTTTAGATGCGTACAGAATCCTCGCTCAAGGACTTTGGGCTCAGGGTAGATGCGTTGATAAAGCGAAGGGATCTTGGCAGGCAAGAAGTAAAGGAGATGGTGCGGCAGGTTCTATTCCAAGAGCAGCCCGACATCCCATCGGGTGCCTTCCTCGCCGCTCTGACTGCGAAGGGACCGACCGCAGAGGAGGTCGCTGGCTGCTGGGAGGCGATCTTCGAGTACGATACGCCCAAGGTTGATCTCCCTGGGGTGAAACTTGTCGAGAACAGTGGCACAGGAATGGACGACCTGAAGACTTTCAATGTAAGCACCGCCTCGTCAATCGTCGCGGCGAGCTGTGGCGTGACTGTGGTTAGACATGCTGCACGTGCTATTACATCGAGGTGCGGTGCAATAGACGTCGCGGAGGCGCTTGGCGTTGACGTGGACTGCCCTGTCGATTGCGTGAAGCGGAGTTTAGAGCAGTGCAACATCGGCGTCTTCAACGGAATGAACCCACAACTTCACCCAGGCCTCGCAAGGATTTTGAAAGACATCCGCTTTGGGTCGATACTAAACATTGCAGCTTCGCTTGCGAACCCCGCAATGCCGAGGATAGGTCTCAGGGGCATATACAGCCGAAACTTGTTGTTCTCGGTTGCCGAGGTCATGCGCAAGATCGGGTACAGGCGGGCGCTCGTCGTCAGCGGGATAAGCGACAAGACCGGTAAGACTATCGACGAGATCTCAATCATAGGCAAGACCTACGTCGCCGAGCTCTTCGAAGATGGAACAATAGCCTCCTACGAAGTGTCTCCACGCGACTTGGGCATTGCCGAATCAGTAGACGAGTCAGAGATCTTGGCTTCCTCGGATCCGAAGGTTGAGGCAAGGACACTTGTTAGAGTGCTTTCGGGCAAGGATCGCCCCAAGGTCCAGATGACCGCGGCTAACGCAGGGGGTCTACTTTATCTTTCTAGCAGGGTCGGTTCAATAAGGGAAGGCGCAGAAGTTGCGCTTGATGCGATCGTAACAGGCAAGGCGCTAGACAAGTTAGAGGAGTGGGTCAAGACACAGAACAGAAATCCAGAAAGAGGGATCAAAGTGTTTGAATCGCTGTTGGAAACAAACAGGCACCTCTTCCCGCCGTTCCAAGGGTACCTCTTGTAGCTCTGCTTCTTATCCTGGCTTTTTTGGCTGATGTGCCAGCTCAATGTCGCGGCGCAAAAATCAGTCTTAGAAGATGAAAGCTTTCTTGATTAATTATCATTGAAGTGGTCAAGAGTAATCGTGAGAACAGCGCGTTTTTTCCCATTTCTGTGCTTCAATGAAATTCTATTGGTGTGGGATCAGTTTTTTGCAGGGCTGCCGTAAATGACCTGTTTTCCTTAAAAAATTGGTAGCAAAGGATAAATCTAGTGACCTTTTATTTACTTCTCGCCATATCGATATAGGGGGGCCGAGAATTTGGAGGACATAATCGTAACCACAACCGAACAAGTACCCGGATTCAAGGTCGCCAAAATACTCGGGATTGCCAGGGGTGCGACCGTGAGGGCGAAGCACCTCGGGAAAGACATCGTAGCCGGACTGAGGAACATAGTCGGCGGCGAGGTGAAAGAGTACACCGAAATGCTCGCCGAGGCTAGGGACATCGCCCTGAAGGGGATGATCCAGAACGCGAAGGAGATGGGGGCGAACGGCGTCATCGGGATCAGGTTCATGACCTCATCGGTTGCTGCCGGCGCCGCGGAGGTCTTCGCCTACGGGACCGCGGTTATACTCGAGAAGGAATGAACTAACCTTTTTTCATTTTTGATCCAATGCCCCGGTTGGTGCTGGACATCGGCGCCCTCTTGGCGATTCAATGCGCCTGTGCGGTCGGCCGTTTGCTATCAATGCGGGCGCCTCTTGGCGGCAATTGCAGAAAACGACCCTGCCCGCGGTTTCATGGGTGCCGCCCTGACATCTACGTGCTTATCGTGGGCGCTCACTGCGGTGCAGTCTGATTTAAGGCTCAAGCACTTCGCCGAGGTCGCCCTCCTGATCGCTAGCATCGTTGCGGTGGCGGTTGGGTACATGTTGACCGGATCAGCCCTCCTGATGGTCTTTATCGCCATGGTCTTGTCCCTCGTGCTGCTGGCAGTCTTTCTCTCCTATCTTCTGCCCAAGTTCAGGAGTTCCAGCCGGTGAGGATGGAATCTGGAGAAGGCGGTATTGAACTCGAACCTGTTCGCCAGTCTCCCCATGAAAGCCCCATGAACCAGCATTGCCAGGCTTCGGTCGTAGAACTATGCCATGAATCTGAATGCCGCCGATCGCGATATGGGTGCTTTCTGGTTTCATTCAGCGGACGCAAACGCTCCCGATCCCTTCCTTTGTTGCTGCCTCATGCAGATTAGCATCTGCGGTGTAAAAGTTCTGCGCTTTGATGTGCCTCGCCGAGACAAGCTGAAGGGCATCAGCCTCATAAATATGGTGTCTTTCGAGTAGCGGCCAGGTTTGCACGAGCAGCCTCGTCTTCACAGGGATTGCACTCAGGATCCTTAGCCTCAAGAGCCTCACGGTCTCTCCAATGAACTGGCGCTTCGCCTTCCTACAATCCTCTTCGCTCAGCCACCCCCGCCTGAAGTATTTTTCAAAGACGCCGAGCACTTCACCCACATTCCAGGCCGAGAATGCGAGCTTGAGCTCGCCCCTCAAGGTCTTTAAGTAGATCTCGTTGACCGACCCGCTTCCGTCTTCATCTATGTACCTTTTCGCGATAGCACTCGAGTCAAGGTAAATTGTTGGAGTTGACATCAGACACTGCCTTCCCTCATCCCTCTGATTATTTTGCCCGCGTCCGTAGGAACTTTTGGCTTGACTGGCGAGATCGTCAGTTGGATTTCTTCTTTGTCCCCAAGCATAGAACTAAGCGCCTCGATGATTAGGGCTTCCCCAGTCTCGTCCTCTATTGCCTCCTCAACGGCTCTGCTAAGATCCTTAAGCCTCCCCCTCCCTCCCACTCTCGACCTCAGTTCTTCCCATAGATCGCGATTGATCATTATGCTGGTCTTGATTTTCTTCTCCATAAATGTAAGATCACTAATTAGGGTAGACAGTAAATACGTTATTAAGGTTTTCCTTAAAAAATTTGTATCAGAGCTTACGGGACTAACTTTGCGACGGTGCCCTTTCGGAGATAACCGCCTCGGAGGCGGGGTCTTACCTCTTCCTCATCCCCGTGATCGCCTCCGTGTTCGCATTCATATTCTTGGCGAGCTCTTGCCTTGACTTTCTGTCTGGTTTTTGTGTTATCTCTGGGAATCATCCGCTCAGATGTCGGCAAAGCATGCCGTCAAGAGAAAAGAAAATAATCAAATTTGTATGGGAAGAGGGAAGCGTCTTCTTCAAAAAAGACCGCGTTAAACGAGTTCTAAGGATCCCAATACTGCCACCCTGCAGCATTGATTGATCATGTGGTTGTTTTAGCCTACTAGTAAGCTGCATAGCAAGGTCGGTTAGACTGTTATCGCATATTATGAACAGGGATTTTTTCACTCCCATGTTGAAATACATTCCATTTCCATCTTCTGAGATTGTAATTTTGTTTTGAATGATTCTTTGGTTCATTGAGCCGATTCAATTTTTCAGAAAAAGGTTGAATTGTCTCAACCCAAACGCCTAAATCCCCCTGCCGCGGAGTAAGATCAGGTGCTGCGGATGCCCAGGCGGAAGCCGAGAAAGTCGCTGAAGAAGATAATCGACGAGGCTGAGGAGGAGGCGGAGAAGAGGGAGCTCTCTCTGGGGCGCCCGATGGTCGAGGAGATAGACGACCTGGTCTGGCACGAGGACGAGATCGTGATCTACTCGCCGACGATGATCGACCTCCCTGCCAAGGTGTACAAGATGATGGCGGGCGGGCTGAAGCGGCGTGGGTTCAAGGTATACCGGCAGAAGGGCGTCGAGCTTAGGAACGACCGGCTTGTGAAGACGGACAGGTACATCGTCGAAGGCGAGGGAGCAGCGGAAGAGGCTGCGATCTGCGCAAAGCTGAACAATCTTTCTATCGTCGAATCTTGCTGATCGCATGTAATAATTCGAAAGGGCGCACATTGGTTGTGAATGACTCAAAGCAAATGTGCAAAAGTAGCTATTAAATGTCTGATGGAATGGCGCTTAACATGATGAAGTAGTTTAGCGTTATTGGAGCTTGCTAGATAGGACCGAATGCTTTTTTTGTAGCCTCCAACCCATTCTCCGTCATCAGCTTTAAGCTTGGCTGGTTGGTGTGCCTATGGAGCGTTATTTCGATGTGGCTGTAATCGGCGGCGGCCCAGCGGGGTACGTCTGCGCCCTTAGATCCGCGCAGCTCGGGAAGAAGGTCGTTCTGATAGAGAAGGAGCAGGTCGGCGGGACGTGCCTAAACCGGGGGTGCGTCCCGATGAAAGCTTTTCTCTCGGTCGCGAAGACGATCCGGGACGCGAAGAGGGTCTCGCGGTCAGGGCTGGGCGTGCAGGTCAGCCTTGACTTCAACAAACTCTCCTCGTGGACAAATTACGTCGTGGAGAGGTCGAGGAAGGGGATTGAGTTCCTGCTGAGGTCGAGTGGGGTTGAGCTCATCAGGGGCGAAGCCAGGTTCGCCCCTGATGAGCTCAACC
>JARYLH010000169.1 GCA_029907755.1 Candidatus Methanosuratincola sp. | reverse complement strand
CGAGATTGACCCAAATACCTTACATCACGCTAAGCTCTCGGGGGTATCTGAAACAGACTGTCAAAATATCGAAATCCGGGATTTCGTTCTTGATCCTCCGAAGGATAAATTCCCAGCTATAGTTGCAAATCCACCCTATATTCGTCACCACAGGCTTTCTCCACCCCAGAAGGCAGCATTGCAGCATTTGGCCAGAGAAGCGGTGGGGAAACGAATAGATGGTCGCGCTGGTCTTCACATCTATTTTCTCATTCGTGCGCTTCAATTACTGGAACCTAAAGGACGCCTTTCTTTTATTGTATCGGCTGATATTTGCGAAGGTGTTTTTGCCAAGACTCTCTGGCAGTGGATAGTATCGCACTATTGCTTAGATCTAGTCCTGACCTTTGATGCGGAGGCTACGCCCTTCCCATCTATTGACACTAACCCTGTCATCCTGTGCATTCGTAATGATAATCCCGCCCCAGATTTTACATGGGCACGGTGTCACCGCAGGAATTTAGATGAGTTGGCTCTGTTAATAACTGGATCAAAAAGCGATAACTTTACAACTCTAGATGTATATACAAGAAGGATAGAAGAAGGTCTGTCTACAGGCTTCTCTCGTCTATCATCTATCAAAGACTCGAAATTTACTCTTGGGGATTTTGCAGAAGTCAAGAGGGGAATTGCCACTGGGGATAATTCCTACTTCTTCATGACACAGAGGAGAGCCCATGATCTCGGTCTACCCACTGAGATGCTCGTGCCAGCAATCGGCCGCACCCGAGATATCAATGGGAACTGTGTTACTGTTGAGGACCTAGAACGTCTTGAGGAACTGGGGAGACCGACTCGTCTTTTGCATATCAATGGCGTGCTCTTTTCGGATCTTCCTCTTTCTGTTCGGTCTTATTTGAATTATGGGGAATCTATGGGAATTCCCGAAAAGCCTCTTATCCGGACACGCAAGCCATGGTATAAGATGGAGACGCGTAGGGTTCCACCTATTTTATTCGCTTACCTTGGGAGAAGAAATGCTCGTTTCATCCGAAACTATGCGGGTGTTGTTCCTCTTACCGGTTTTTTGTGCGTATATCCCAGGCACCCCAGTGAGCAGTTCGTTGATCGCCTGTGGAGGGTATTGTGCAATAGTCAGACTATTGCTAACCTCAGGATGGTAGGAAAGTCTTATGGTGGAGAGGCTATCAAGGTAGAGCCTCGATCCTTGGAGCGTTTGCCTTTGCCGGAACAAGTGGTGCGCGCTGAGGGGCTAGATCAATTTGCGCCAGGCAAGCAGGGCTCCTTGTTTGACGAAGGCGTATAGGGCTGTGCTTGGAGGTGTCTCCTCCAGCACCGTATCCAGGCTGCGGGGCCGTTCTTCTTGGAATAGTCCCGCAGCCTGTCGTTACAGACGATTCTCTCGTTTCCTCAGTGCAAGTCGTGCAGATTATCGTCTCTGGAGCGGACCGTTTCCTCCCACTTTAGAGAGCTAACATGGCCGTCCAAGAAGGCATAGTTGGACCGCCCACCGTGCCGCTGGATATCCAGAAGCCCCCCGAAATCGTCGGGTGGCCAGGAGATCGTCCCAGCCGTCCAGTTGCCGTTCGGAAGCCAACAGTCGTAACAAAGATCGTAGTAAGGGCTATATTGGCTTGATGGGTCGTGCTCGGGCAAAGAAGCCCATCCCCTGGCCCGCTCCGCAAGCAAAATCGTCCCCGCAGGGTTTTCCACAGTAGAG
>JARYLH010000168.1 GCA_029907755.1 Candidatus Methanosuratincola sp. | reverse complement strand
GAATATTGCCTCTGAGAGGTCGCGCCCGACCTTCCTAGAGTCGATATCGATCCCCCCGACCACTTGTATGTCAGATGGTTTGAAGCCGCCCAGGTCATAGTTCATCAACCCCTTCGGATTTTCAGAATGATAATGGATACTCTGAACCAACGCTGAACAGCAGTTCCCTACGCCTGCCACTACTACTTTGATCTTGCCCATAGCTGTCCCTCGCTGCTTGTAAGCAAAGAAGACATATTAAAATCAATTGTTCTGAGGAAAAGCATATATTCAATAATAGATTAACTGTTAAACAGCAATACTAAGAGCTGTGTAAGATGACTACACAACCTGCCGAGCTGCAGTCGGTGCTGGAAAAGCTTGAAAAAGAGATTTCTTCAATGAAGTTCATGCTGGAGCAGATTCTCTCTCTCCAGCAACAGCTTGTTGAGAAGACTAGAATCAAGGGCGGACAAGAGGAATCAGAGCTGCCTGCAGACGGCTTGGACATCAGCATCCTGTTGAGGCTCCCAGACCACCTGAGGAAGACAATGCTGGCGCTTGCTAAGCTCATTGAGGCTCGTGCGGATGAAGTGGCAAATATAACCCAGAGGGCCAGGGCAATTGAGAGCGGCTATCTGAACCAACTCGTCAGGTTGGGTTACGTCAAGAAAGTGCGAAGGAAGCACCAGATATACTTCACAATTAACGATGAGGAATGATTATGAAGAAATTTGTCACGATACACTCCTTTAAGGGAGGGACAGGCAAGAGCTACTTGGCAGCCAACCTATCGACCATCTATGCCCTCCAGGGTAAAAAGGTATGCCTGCTGGACATGGACTTTAGGGCCCCCACACAACACATAGTCTTTGAGCCCAAGAACGTCAAGCGATGGCTTAACGATGTGATGAACGGGAACGCGGAGGTGAAGGATTGCATCATGGATTGCTCCGAAAAGATCGAGAACAAGGGCAAGTTGTATGTGGGGTTTGCGGACTTTACTACCGAAGCGATCAGGGACATGATATCGAAGGGGCGGAAATGGGAGGCGGAGGCCCTCCAAAGGATCCTTGTCATGAGGAAGGATCTCCTTGCAAAGATGAATTTTGACGTCTGCATAGCGGACACGAGCCCGGGCATACAGTACTCATCAATCAACGCAGTTGTCGCAGCTGATGTAGCGATAGTGGTTTCGACCCTCGACGACTCGGATATCTACGGAACGACCAAGATGATAAACGAGCTCTACGAAGTGTTTCAGAAGAAGGTTGCCATAGTGGTGAATAAGGCGATCGGCGGGTGCGAGATGAGCGACCTCGAGAAGTCGAAGATCGTGAACGCTCTGCAAGAAAAGTACAGACAGGCAATAATAGGGATCTTACCGTGTTACTGTGAAGTCGGGAAGGTGAAGAGAGCCTCTATCTTTTCTTATAACCACCCGCAGCATCCGTTCACAGAGATGCTCAGGATGATTGCTGCAAAAATAGAGCTCCTCTAATCAAGCGTATTTTTCCCTTATCTTTTTGGCGGTTTCAATGTAATCCCTTAGTTCCTTAGACTGGATTACTTTTCCAGGGAGCGTTTCAGGAAGGAGGAAAGAAGTGATGACCACGGACAAGAAGAGGAAGATGCTGGTCAGGGGGAACGCCTGGCTCAAGTCGTAACGGAACCCAAGCGAGGAGATGATGTTCTTGAAGTATATCGAAGCGATGCCGATCGTGAGGGCTGTTGCCGTATAGATAGGACGGGTCCGGTTCGATCCGATGTCGCCCCATATGACAAGAAGGAACAGTGTCGATAGCATTCCCCAAGCTATCCCGTCAATGAAGGTGTAC
>JARYLH010000167.1 GCA_029907755.1 Candidatus Methanosuratincola sp. | reverse complement strand
TGCTCTCAACGGGAGTTGAAAATCCCGTAAAGCCAGGCGGGCCTTGGCGTTATAGCGCTTTTGGCGGGAGCTCGGGCCCTGGAGGGTCTGGCGTCGGGGGGCAAGCCTCCTGGGGACCAGCAGCGCTGGAAAGGCTCGCAAAACGCTCCTAAACGGGGGTTGAGAGCCCCGTAGAGCCACGCGGAGGGCTGGCCTGGCCTTCTAAGGCCTCCGGACGGGGAAAATCGCTGCAGAAGGCCCAGGGTTTGGCGGCCGCATGCCCAGGGCGGACCCTGGCTGGACCGCGAGGACTCTGACCGGATGCGGCGGGCGGCTGCCAGGACGGCCTTCCGGGGCCCTACGGGAGCCTGGAGCGTGGTGCCGGATGCGTGCCGAAGTCGCTCTTCCTGGTCGCACGTAACCTACTGTGGATCTTCGACTTACACTTCTTCATCTCCTCCCCCGGTCTTCTCAACGGCCGCCAGAGACATCATCCCAAACGGACCCCCATTGACACCGCCCCTTATCCCGCTTAGACTTGCGCCCGGGTCTGCCCGGGTCTTGGAGGATCAAAACGGGTCTTGGAGGATCAAAACATGATGCGCTTTCTGGCTCTTCTATGCGTTTTCGGGTGCTCCCAGCCTGATTCCACGGGATATCTGACCCCAAAGGTCCCTCGGTCTATCGCCCCTAGCCCTTCTCTTTTTCCCCAATCAACGGAGCCCAGACAACAGCCAACATCCGCTATAGATCCCGGGAATGCACGAAGGACTGCCAATGGGGTGCTTGATCCCCAATCAACGGAGCCCAGACAACAGCCAACATCCGCTACAGATCCCGGGAATGCACGAGGAACTATCTCGACAACAGAACCTGCCATAAAGGTGAAGCTCGGAGTTACTGCGGAAGGGGCGCTTGAAAGTCAGGTTACGAGCTATATAACTCGGGAGATACGTTCTTTAGGGGACGTTGCCGTCTATACGGAAGATCCTACGGAAGACTTCAGATATGACTTCCTTCTCGGCGTTGCTGCGGTCAATAGTGCTCTTGCATGTTCTGTTTGCAAGGCTTTCGAGTTCGATGCTAAGTTTGCTGGCCCGGGTATTGACTTTCTGACAAGCGACCTCAATAGGAGGACAAAAGAGCTACCCGAGGGTATCGAGCTATCTGCACGGTACGCCATCGTAACCCTAAAGTTTTTGAAGATTAGTCAAGTCTATAGGGAGTCAGATGTGATTATCGTTACGTGGAACCCGAATAATCCTGATGGTCTCCGAAGTGCGTGTAAAAAGGTAGTGGCAACGATAGATGGTGGAGACTTCAAGAAAAAGCGTGAATTCGCGGCACGTATTCGAGAGATTAAGAGGATGGTAGAAGAAGAGAGGGCGAAGAAGGCAGAAGAAGAGAAGGCGAAGAAGGCTGAGAAGTGATCGAGGGATGCTCCGCAACGAATTAGATGTTGAGTAGATGTGCTGGCTTTCGACCCCTGAATCAGCCGGGAGGAGCGAAGCGACCTGGTTTGCCATCATTGAGACGATCTTTGCGGTAAGGATTTCTGTCTCTCATGCTTTTGATACGGGGTCGGGTCGAACCCGATCCACTCGATCCCTTCTATACCATCGAAACGCCTGGCCATAACCTGAAGGGCTTCCGAGTTGTTGTCTACTAGAATGAACCGTCGACCGAGCTCAAGTGCTGCTACGCCGGTTGTCCCGCTACCAGCGAAGAAGTCGAGCACAAGCGCCCGTGGTCGAGACGACGCTTGGACGATACGGCGAAGGATTCCCAGAGGCTTCTGAGTCGGATACCCGGTCTTCTCGAGGCTGTTCGTCGGAACAATCGTATGCCACCATGTGTCGGTTGGCAGTTTTCCGCGGGCCGCCTTCTCGGGGCCAAC
>JARYLH010000166.1 GCA_029907755.1 Candidatus Methanosuratincola sp. | reverse complement strand
AGACGGTGCCCAGCAGGGCATAGGCCATGACCCCTCCTTCGACGAGCTCGACCGTTTCGGGAAAGCTCCAGCGACCGCCGAGCCACTTGACGAAGTGCACGCCGAACCCCTCGTCCTTCATCAGGATGTTGCCGAGGCCTAATATAGTAATGAATTGCCTGTCCGCCATCTTTATCAATACAGAAGTTATGAAGTTATGAAGTTGAGAAGTTCGGAGAAGCGGGAAGCGAGCAAATGCCTTTCGGCCTATCCAAGCTTCTTATTGACCCTTGCATAAATAATGGGACAATGCTATCGTCCATGCATGAGACCCCATGGAACCCCCGCGGCACTGGAGGCCCGGCGACGCCGGGCCGTTGCCCTGCTCGAACGAGGCTTCAAGGTGAGAGAAGTCGCCCGCAAGATCGGCTGCTCCCCCACCTCCGTGAGCCGATGGAAGGCCGAGGTCCAGAGCGGCTCCCCGGACGCGCTCCAGCCCAAGCCGACGCCCGGCCGGCCTTCCCGGTTGAGCAACAAACAACGAACGCGCCTCCTGACGCTGCTGCTAAAAGGGGCCAGGGCGCATGGGTACTCCACGGATCTGTGGACCCTGCCCCGAGTGGCGGAGGTCATTGCCAAGACCTTCGGCGTTCACTACCATCCCTCTCACGTCTGGAAGATCCTCCAGGGGGAAGGATGGAGTTGTCAGAAGCCGGAGCGTCAAGCCCGGGAGCGCGACGAGGAGAGCATCCGACAATGGCGTGCCCAGCGGTGGCCCCATATAAAAAAACGCCCGAAAGACCCGTAGAAGCATTGTCTTTCTCGACGAGAGCGGGTTCATGCTTCAGCCCCTGGTCCGCCGGAGCTGGGCGCCCCGCGGGCAGACGCCGATTCTGCGACAGTGGGACCGCCGGGATCGCCTCTCCGCGATCAGTGCCCTCAGCGTCTCTCCCAGTCGGCAACGGTTCAATCTCTATTGGAGCCTGTACACCCATAACATCCGATCTCCAGAGGTGCTCCGGTTCCTCCAGGAGTTGCGTCGCCACTTTCCCCGTGGCTTCATCCTCATCTGGGACCGCGGCCGCCCGCATCGGTCACAACAGGTCCAAGCCTGGCTGGGCGAGCGCAACCGGATCGATATCGAATGGCTGCCGCCTTACGCCCCGGATCTCAACCCCGTGGAATGCCTCTGGAGCCGCACCAAGTACGGGGATTTGGCCAACTTCGCTCCCGATACGCTCGACACCTTGGAACAGGCCGTTGTCGGATCTCTTTGCAGAACTCGGAGCCGGCGAGATCTGTTCCTTGGATTCTTTCAAGGTGCCGAGTTGACCTTGTAAGCTGTACCATTACTTATGCAAGAGTCAATAGGCGTCAGGCTCCGAGAACATGAAAGGACCGGGGAAACCCCCGGTCCTTTTTTTTGCCTTGAGCCCTTTTCTGACGTTTTCTCAAGGGCATCCTCCTCCAAATCCTTAAGCCTGATGCCTGGCGCCTGCGGGCGGACGCCCGCATTTGGCACGAATTCTGAATAAAATACCGGTAGTTTGATCTCGATGACAGAGGGCTGTCATTTCCCCACCCCCCGCCGCGGGCGGGGCCGACCGGGGAAAGGAAAGGAAAACGAGGCGATGAGGAAGATAACCCGTATGGCCGACAGCTACGATCTGGTCTACGAGCGCAGGAGGCTCGAACGCTTCGATCTCCAGGTCCCCGCCAAGATCGAGGTGCTGTCCTCACCGGACACGGCATCGATCCTCGAGCTCCTGACGAAGGATATCTGCGCGGGGGGTGCCTACTTCCCCACCAAGACGGCCCTCGCCGCGGGCACCAAGGTCAAGCTCGACATCCTGCTCCCGGTCCGGAATGTCGGCACCGACGCGGACAGCACGAGGGGGCTGA
>JARYLH010000165.1 GCA_029907755.1 Candidatus Methanosuratincola sp. | reverse complement strand
AGGAGAGGCGCAGGATCTCTGAGGTCGTCGGGATAGGGGCCGTCAGGTACGCCCTGGCGGCTGTCGCCCCGCAGAAGCCGATCACATTCACCTGGGACAGGGTGATCAACTTCGAGCAGAACAGCGCCCCGTTCATCCAGTATGCGCATGCCAGGGCGTGCAACATCCTGGTGAAGGCGGGGGAGGGCTGGAGGGGGTCTGCGATCGACTACTCCGCGCTATCCTCGAAGTACGAGAGGGAGCTTCTGGTCCTCCTGTCGAAGTTCCCGGAAGTGGTCGAGGAGGCGGCCAAGAACCTGAGGCCGGAGGAGATCGCGGAGTACACGAACGAGCTTGCGTCAAAGTTCAACCTGTTCTACGACAACGTGCCGGTGCTCAAGGCTGAGAGGGAGGGGGCGAGGAACGCCAGGTTGCGGCTGGTGGACTCGACGAGGATCGTCCTCTCGAATGCGCTATCCCTCCTAGGTGTGAAGGCGCCTGAGAGGATGTAGCCGGATTCCTCATTTTTGTTCCTTCCCGGTTTCCTACCGGCCTCTTCACCCTCCGCTTCTTGGCTCTTGCTCTTGCCATCCTCATGCACCTCAAAACTCCACCCACCTGCGGTCCCGAGCAAAGGTAAAAAGCCATCCAGCGTAGTGTTATTTGGTAAGGATGACTCTGCAGAAGTTTTTGGTAAAGGGCGCGACTCTCGAGATCGACAGACCGCTCGTCGAGGCACTGGAGCTTCTTGCCTACGGGAAGCATCCGTATCGGATTCTTGTGACGAACGGCGAAGGCAAGGTTGTCGGCATCATAACCGGGCGCAGGGCATTGGAAGTGCTCATGGGCGTGAGGGGTACGGGGATGGTCGAGAAGAAGGGGCTGAGGGGGACGCTAGAGGAGAACGTGGGGATATTCATGGACGAGTGCCACGAGATCTTCCTTGAGGACATAGGCGTCGAGGCGTTGCTGAAGTTCATGGTTGAGAACACAATCGGCTACGCCGTGATTGTGGACCATTCAAGGAGGTTGAAGGGCGTGTTCCATGAGGTAGCGGTGATCGAAAGGCTGAGAGGCAAGAGGTTCGGCGCTGATGTCGGGGGCTTCATGTCAAAGTCGGTCGTCTCAGCCAGGGCCGGTACGAGCATAGGGGAGGCGGCCCAGACCATGATCAAGGAGAGGGTGCGCAGGCTCCCGGTCGTGGGCTCTGACGGAAGGTTGAGCGGGATCGTCACGATAGGGGACATCCTGAGGCACATACTCTCCGGGGTGGAGGCCCAGGAGGGGCTCGAAAGGGACCTCACGGAGATCTCGCGCGCACCTGTGGAGAGAGCCTCGCCTACGAAAACAGTTTTTGCGCGCCCGGAGGAGGACCTGGGGATCACTGCGGAGAGGATGCTAGACAACGAGGTGAGCGGGATGCCGGTAATAGACAGTGACGGAAGGGTCCTCGGCGTCGTCTCAAGGATAGACGTACTGAAGGCGGTTGCCGCGGTCATCGGCATAGAATCCCTGAAGGCTGAGATCAATGGTTAAGATCGACGACTATGCGCCGATCGTCGGAGAGGGCACCGTCGAGACGATAAAGAAGATGGCAGAGATCATAAAGGGCGAGAGGGCTGCGCATGTAAATGCAACTTCCTACGGGGGCGGGGTCGCTGAGATACTCAGTAGGATGGTCCCCCTCGCTAGATCGCTCGGCATCGACGTCACTTGGCAGACGCTGAAGGGTGACATAGACTTCTTCAAGGTCACGAAGAAGATGCACAACGCCCTCCAGGGCGATCTGGGGACAGCCATATCCGACGAGGAGTTCGCGCTGTACTTGAAGGTGAATGCGGAGAATGCGGCCATGCTCGACCTGGACTCGGATGTAGTGGTGGTGCATGATCCGCAGCCCCTCCCGCTGGTGAGGCAGAGGGGGCGCGGGAAGTGGGCATGGAGGTGCCACATCGACACCTCGACCCCCAAC
>JARYLH010000164.1 GCA_029907755.1 Candidatus Methanosuratincola sp. | reverse complement strand
CGTGCCTGGAGATGATCTCGCTCAGCTCGGTCCCCCTGACGATCCAGGGGGTGAGATCTTCATGGGTCTTGTTCAGCCTCTTGATCAGCACCTGCTCGAAGGTGTGTGAGAAGGGTCCATGCCCGAGGTCGTGGCAGAGCCCGGCCAGCCTGATCTTCTGGATCTCGTCCTTGTCCATGCTGACCGGGAGCGCCTTGCCGAGCAGGCCCGCGAGGTGCATGACGCCGACCGAATGCTCAAACCTGGTGTGGTTCGCCCCTGGGTATACATAGTCTGCGAAGACGAGCTGCTTGATCCTCCTGAGCCTCTGGAGCGGAAGGGTGTCGATGACCTCCTTCTCGGTCTCCGTGATGTGGACGTATCCGTGGACCGGATCCTTGATCATCCCCCAGGGCCTCTCCATCGCTCATCCCGAAAAAAATATCGGGCTTTGGTATCTTAACCTTTGCCGTTCATCCGCCGATTTATGTCTCGTTGCGCCCTGCAGTACCGACGCCACATCCGTTCCGAGCACAGTGGCGTGGGGCAAGGATCGGCTGGACGAGCGGCTACCGTCGCTGATCCCGTCTCCGAACCCTGACAGATCCGGCGCAGCCGTCCACCTCGACCCAGTCCCCGCTCCTGATGGCGGCGGTCGGATCCGCGTCCAGCCTGTCGACGAGCGGGATCTCGGCGAGTATGCACCCCGCGGCGATTATCGCCTCTGTCTCCACGTTTATTATCGCAGCAGGAGCGTGCCCGTTCTTCCTCAGCTGGTAGAGCACATATGAGCCGACCGTGCTCCCCTTCCCCTTGGGGAAGACGAGCACCTTAGCTGTAACATCCCTGCCGAAGAGCTCGTGCCCCCCCTCCCTGACGATCCCCGTAGCGGGGTCGACGCCCCCGAAGAAGGAGATCCCCTGCCTGGTGACCAGCGCCTCGCCCTGGCCCCTGAACTTGGCAACCCCCCTGCCCCTGAGAACCGCCTCCTCATTCATGCTCCAACACGCCCTCCACCGCCTCGCGAAGCTCGGCGGCCCTCGCCTTCATTCCCGCCGTCGATGGGACATAGTGGGCTGCCTTGCACGAGTCCGTGACCATGTGCTTGAAGCCTGCCCTTTCGAGCGGGCAGACGACCATGCAGGTGTCCGCGAATACCTTCCCCCCCGCCTCCTCGATCGCACGGATGTAGCCCTCTGCCTCGCCCGCCTCCCTGACACTCTTCGAGGTCCAGACCCAGAGCCCCTTCCCTGGGGCGACTTTCCTCCCCCTCACGAGCCGCGCGACCTCCCCGAGCTCCTCCAGGCTGCAGTGGGGGCATCCGATGCAGCATAGATCCGGCTCGCCCCCGGAAGTGAGCGCGCCGCGGCAATCCTCGAGCTCGCGGATCCCGATCTTCACCCGCTCGAGCCCTTCGCCCTTCCACCTGCCCGCCTCTGGCGTGATCCCGGGGATGTGGAACATCGCAATCCCGCCGGAAGCCGCCAGGGCTGCGCACATCATCTTGAGGCAGTCCCGGTCTGCCATGCGTATCCCCCTGAAGAGCGGAACGCCAGAGCCGATCCTCCTGCCTACCGCGTACCCCAGAAGGCTGAAATCGTGCCTCGTCCTGACCTCCGCCTCCACCTCTATGATCACCGTCGGCGCCCGGTTCTCGTCTAGGTGGAGCCCGTACATGGGAGTCCTCCCAGCGATCGCCGCTGCGAGCGCCGAGGGTCCCCCCTCCCTGTTAGTCCTGGCCCCTATCACAGAGTTCGCGTAGCAAACGGCAGACGACTCGGACCAGGCTACGTGATCCCCCTCCTTGGGGAGGTTCCCCACCAGGTAGGGAGTGCAGGTGCAGGTCGTCCTCACCCCCATCCTCCTGAACGCATCAATGATCCTGGTCTGCTTAGCCCAGTAAAGCTCGTCTACCCCCATCTCCTTCCACCTCTCCAGATCCATCCCGCAGGGGTTGAGCGTGGTCGGAACCCTGACCCTGGCGCCATTCTCGGCCCAGTCCTCCAAGAACTCGAGCCCTGCGTCGCCGATGTTCCCG
>JARYLH010000163.1 GCA_029907755.1 Candidatus Methanosuratincola sp. | reverse complement strand
CTGCTCCCTGGATTGTCTGGCTTCAATGCCCTCATTTTCTTTCAATCCCCTTATTATGGGGTTTTCAACTTGAACGAGTCTCGCGCGATATGTCGGGCTTGTTGATATTAGCTTTCAATCCCCTTATTATGGGGTTTTCAACTTGAACAGGGTTTTCTCACCCTGACTCGCTTGCCTATACCCCTTTCAATCCCCTTATTATGGGGTTTTCAACTTGAACATAATAAGGGGAGAGGGTCCGTAGCCGCAATACGGACTTTCAATCCCCTTATTATGGGGTTTTCAACTTGAACCTCAGGTTGATGGATGCTTTGGCAATAGGTGATGATGTTTACTTTCAATCCCCTTATTATGGGGTTTTCAACTTGAACCTATTGGGCAGCTCTTGTGGATGGCACCCAGCTTTATCTTTCAATCCCCTTATTATGGGGTTTTCAACTTGAACAGATTAAACAAGCCATATTCGACGGTATAAGAGGAACTTTCAATCCCCTTATTATGGGGTTTTCAACTTGAACAGCGTCTATTTTAACTCCTTTTTTCCTATCAAACTTAAATTTTTCCCCATTTGATAAACCTTTGCGTGAAGTTCAAAAATCCATCTCCAGCTTATAAAGAACTTCACGCCTTTTAGATTTATCATTTAGCGATCGACCGTAAGGTTAATTCGAAAAGCGTAGAGATCATATTTTGATGATGTATGCAGACGCTCGTGATCTACGACATCAGCGACGACAAAAAGCGGCAGAAGCTGAGGGAGCACCTTCTAAACTATGGTCTCAGGGGGATCCAGTACAGCGGTCTCTTGGGTAGCGTTGAAACTAACGATCGTCTCATCTTAGTGAACGAGGTCGGGAAGTTCATAAGCTCAGAGACCGACAGCATCTATGTGGTTCCGCTTTGCGACCGGTGCGCTAGACTCTGCAAGATAGTTAGCCGCTCTGGTGCTCTTGAAATCTATGACCGAAAGGTTGAATATGTGGGGTAGTGGTTTGTACTTCCTGTCGAACATGGACCAGAAGAAGCTGGTTGACCGGATACTCCCCACTGCCAGATCAGTTGGCGTCTCTGAAGACCTTCGGGGATGGAACTGGCACCGTCCACCCCTAAAGCCCGTTTACGATGAGCGGGTCCCAATGTATGCTGTCTGTTCGAAATACTGCCCAACTTCGCGGGACATATTCCTCAACAAGGTGGTTGGAGTCTCCCCGAAGCCGAGCCAGGCTGTAGTCCTAGGGACTGCCCTCCACCGCGTTGTGAGCACGGTCATAAGTTCGTTCCTCGACGGCAGGATCCCAGACTTCGAGGCTTGGTACTCCGAAGCTCTGAGGAGCAGGAACGTCGTAGACCAGTTGCCCGGGGTAAAAGACCGCTCACGACTCGTCTGGGACTATGTGCTCAAGAACTGCGAGATCCAGTATGTGAACAGGCGGAGCGAGCAGCCATACGCGAGCAGGAGGGACCTTTTAGCCACTTCAGTCCCCTTCCTGGTCGAGCACAAGGTCTCGGGAGAGCTTCTAGGACTCTCCGGTCTCCTGAGCGTCGATTGCTACGACTACCTCCGCGGCATCGTATTCGACCTTAAAGTCGCGCACGAGCCCAAGGACTGGTACAGGCTCTCCCCCACTGGGTACGCCATCGTCCTCGAGAGCGTCTATGAGGTTCCGGTCGATGCTGGGTGCGTAGTCTACCTCTGGTTCCACGGGGACGAGCTCAGCGTGACCAAGGATCTCTTTTTCATAAATGACGACCTGCGGAGCTGGTGGCTCGAGGAGCGCGACAGCAAGATCTCGATCGTGGCCCAGAAGATGGATCCTGGCATCCCGTCCAAGTGCTACGAGGACTGCATATATCGGGAGTCGTGTAGGGGATGACGGGCAATGAGAGCGAAGTTGCCCAAATGCCAAATTTCACACTCATTCTCTTTCAAAGTGTGTTTGGGGACTGATCAACCTTGAAGCGGCTAGTCATAGATGGCTATGGCAAGTTCATCAGGAGGGAGGGCGACCAGATACTCGTC
>JARYLH010000162.1 GCA_029907755.1 Candidatus Methanosuratincola sp. | reverse complement strand
AGAGCCTCTTCTTCTTCAGCTCTAGGTGTGCGCTGTTCAGGTACTTATAGACCGCACCGTGCATCGCGCCCTTTACGAGCATCGCTATCGCCTCCTTCGCCACGAGTACCTCGTCGTACTCCCCGATTATGGAAACGGTGTGGCCGTAGACGGAGACCGCGGTCCCCGTTAGCTTCTCTATGATCCTTCTGGTCTTGCCCTTCTCGCCTATTATCCTCCCCTTGACCCTGAGGAGCTGGTTCCTCGAGTCCCCGAGGGCTTCCTTAAGATCCAAGATCTCGATCATCTGCCCGTCCGTGAAGAGCCTGAACGCCCTCTGCGGGCTGAAGCCCCTACCGATCGCGGTGATGATGTCCCTCGCCTTGAGGATCCCCGAGGGGTCTCCCTTGCCCGCCTCGGCCTCGATCACTACCTCGCCGCTCTTGCCGTCCACAGTGATCTTTGTTCCAGTGCCCCTCTCAACCTCAACCTTTGTCCCGCCATTCTCCCCTATGAGGACCCCTGTCCTCTCTACGGGTATCTTCATGTATATCCTGCTCATTGCCGCCTCAGCCATTTTATGACACTCTCCGGGTCGGGTGGATTCAGACCCTTCTTCTCAAAGAATCTTATAAGATTTCCAACGTCCCGGCTCAGGAAGACGTCTGCCATCGGGTGCGCACTCAGCACCGCCTGGCCCATGTCTATGAAGTACACTTTCCCCTGGTGGACCATGATGTTGTACTCGCTGAGGTCCGCATGCACCAGGCCTGCGTCCCTGTAGAGCCTATCGAGCATGCCCATGACATCCTCGTATATCCGGCTGCTGATCTCTCCCTCTGCTAGGCTCTTGAGCGTCGGCGCGGGCACGCCATCCTCCCCAATGAACTCCATCACGAGGATGTTCTGAGAAACGTGGATGGGTTTAGGCACCCGCACCCCTGCGCCGTAGGCTTGGGACAGGTTCTTGAACTCCTTCTGGGCCCAGGTGTAGATCAGCTTCCTGTAGTCCCTGCTGTCCTTGAACCTCGGGTCGCCTTGGATATACTGCCTTATGGACTTCTTGAACTCCATCGATGATGTCAGGTATATCTTCACAGCAAGGTCTTCGCCTGACTTGCCCTTTGCCCAGTAGACCCTCGACTCCTTCCCTGCCTTGACTGCACCGAAGACCCTGTCGATCGGACCGTTGTTTATCATCTGGTACAGGGCCATCACGGTCTTTACATCGAAGACCTCCTCGACCGTCTTGAAGAGGTCCTCGTCCTTCATCCTCTTCGACCTGATCCGGTCTACCCTAAGCTCCTCCTTCCTCGCAAGTGCGTCGTACTCCTCGCCCAAAAATATCGCCTAAAAACCATTAGATTATTGATTCCGTTAATGATAAAAGGCTTTCTAAGAGCCGGGAGCATTTCAGACGAGCATGTCCAGGTATCCCTTAGCTTTCAGCTCCCTCATGTCCCCGCGGTCGTACCTCCAGACTATGTCCCCCTTCTGGTCCGACTGGAAGTCCCAAGGGGCAACTAAAACCACGTCGTTGAGCCTGAGCCATATCTTCTTCTTCATCTTCCCTGGGATCCTGCAGATCCTCGTCTTTCCGTCTGAACACTTTACCTTTACCCTGTCGAAACCCAATAGCTGGGTGACGACACCTACCAGTTCCCCCTCCGATGGCAGCATGAGGCTGCGTGAGGGGGCTTCTCTATCCGACATTAATGCACCTTCTTTGATCAGAGAAGGGGGCAGTCAATATTAAATTTTGTTCTAAACCAAAACGCAAACCTAACAAAAATGCATGAACAATTCGATTTATCATGATAATACTTTATTACTTGTCCCGTGAAGTATCCCCTTAGGGTGGGGTTTTTGCTAAGGGTCCAAAGACGGGTCTACAGATGCCCTATTTGCAAGGTGGAAGTTAGGATGGGGGACGAGCGGTGCAGAAACGGTCATCTATTGAAGTGGGAGGGGGTGACATAGAGATTGTCTCAACCAGTGACCCCGATAGTCTCGACGAAGTTCGTGCTGGACCGAAACGTCCTGTACCTGTAC
>JARYLH010000161.1 GCA_029907755.1 Candidatus Methanosuratincola sp. | reverse complement strand
CTGGCGGTGGGGAGGGACCAGAAGGCGAAGGCGTTCATGAACCAGATTATCTCGAGCGCCGTGGACGTCGACAAGATGGACTTCCTCTCGAGGGACACGCACCACACGGGAGCAGAGTACGGCAAGATCGACATATACAGGCTTATCTACAAGATGGATGTGGTCGAAGACACCCTCGTTGTGGACAGCTCTGCGCTTGCGGCCCTGGAGGCTTTCCTGATCGCGAGGATAGAGTCGTTCAGGGCGATCTATTACCACAAGACCGCTAGGTCAGCACAGATCCTGCTGGTCAGGGCTCTCGAGGCGGCGGAGGATGAGCTCGGCCTCTGCAGCTTCAATATTCCGGACGAGTACCTGGAGCTGGACGACTACAGCGTCTGGGCGGAGCTGAAGAGGTGCGAAAAGTCCGCGCAGATAATCAGGGACCTGGAGTGCAGGCGGCTTCTGAAGTGCGCGTACGAGAGGGAGCTCCAGGCGGAGGACAAGGCGATCTCGGGGCTCTTCAGCCTGGACGGGATAAGGAGGGAGGTCGAGTCCGAGATAGCGGACCTGGCGGGGATACCCCCCTCGAGCGTCTTCATCGACACTCCCTCCCTCCCGTCCATACCATACTTCCACAAGCTCTCCCTCGACCCCATGGAGATACCGGTGGTCGATGCGGCGGGGAAGGGGATGCTTAAGGCGACGAAGATCTCCAGGATAATAGAGGTGCTCAAGGGCTTCATGAACATAGTCAGGGTCTACACGCACGAGGGGGACAGGGAGAGGGTGAAGGAGGCTTCCGAGAAGATACTCGGGCGCCTGCCTGAGTCCGCGAGGGTCTCATACTGAAAGCTCAGCTCATGGAGGCGAGCGTTCAGACTCGCCGCTGCCCCTCTGACGCGACTGAGATGAGCAGCGGGAGGATCCTCCTGACGATCTCGGTGTGCACTTCGTCGACAGGCTTGGAGGCGTCAACGACCTCGTACCCCTTCCTCGCCGCCCTATCCAAGAACTTCTGCCTAACCTTCCTGAGGAAATCGGGATTCTCGTACCGCTCAGGCGGAGATTTCTTCCTACTAAGGGAGACCTCGGGATCGATGTCCATTATTATCGTCAGGTCCGGCTTCAGCGCGTGCTTGTTGATCGCGAGGATCCACCTCTCGTCGAGCCCCTGGGCGCACTGGTACGCGACTGAGGACTCGAGGTACCGGTCCGAGACGACTATCTTGCGGTCCGCAAGCGCGGGCCTTATGAGGCGATCTACGTGGTCGGCGCGGTCGGCCGCAAAGAGGAGTGCGTCAACGACAGGCGATCCGGAAGGCTGCGCAAGCGAGAGCCTGATGGCCGGCTCTATGAAGCCGCTTGGGTTTGGCTCCTTGGTCGCGACCGCACTGAACCCCTTAGCCGCCAGCAGATCGACGAGGAGGCGGGTCTGCGTCGACGACCCCGCACCGTCCACGCCCTCCAGGGCGATGAATACACCCCTCTTGAGATCGGGCATGGGATTAGATCTGGGGCGATCCGATTATATGCCTATCCCATCGAGATCTTCCCGGTGACCATTTTTGCATCCTGGTGCCGAGAGGAAGGGGGAGACGCTCCTCAAGTTCTTCAAGGATAAGGGCGCGGGCAACGACGCGATAGAGTTGATCGTGGACCGCAGGGAGGCACCGTCCCAGACCGCCAGGGCGCTGGAGGCGCTAGGCGTCAAGGTCGAATACAGGACGCTCAAGGTCGGCGACTACGTTGTTTCTGAAGAGGTCGCAATAGAGAGGAAGACGTACGCGGACCTGGCTGCGTCGATAGTGGACAGGAGGCTCTTCTCGCAGGCTCAGGCGCTCAGGGAGTGTTACCGCAGACCGATCATCATCCTAGAGACGGGAGGGGGCGCCGAGACGGGCGTCTCCAGGGAGGCGATAAGGGGGGCGGTCGCAAGCATGATCCTGGACTTCGGGATCCCGGTGATATCCGCGGAAGGGCCCGAGGACGCGGCAGGGTTCATAGTCGCGATAGCTAGGAGGGAACAGAGGCAGGCGGGGATCTCGCTCAGCCTGAAGGACAG
>JARYLH010000160.1 GCA_029907755.1 Candidatus Methanosuratincola sp. | reverse complement strand
AGGATCCGCGAGCTGGTCTCGGTCACAGCAATCCCGGACAGGGAAGACCCCGCACTGGTTACCATAGAAATAACGGTCATTCCAGCATCAGGAGGGGGGACTTTGAGCATGAGGTATCCGTTCCACCTGGAGGTGGCATAGCATGCCATTCAGGGTAAAGGGTTACGATCAGATAACGGAAGATGTATTGGCACGGATAACGGGGATAGAGGCGACCGAGAGCTTCAAGTACGGCGGAGGCAAGGCTGCTTACCGGCTTCTGAATGCCCCCGTTACCAAAATAATCAAGATCTCTGGCACATCCGGAAGAAAGGAGGTCGAGTTCTCCGGCGCGAAGGACTACAGGCTCTCAGGCAACGCAGTCGAGTGGGTCGCAGGAGGGTCCAGACCAGATGAGGGCACCACCTTCACGGTGCAGTACAGGTATGCCAGACCAGGCGGGCTCACGGACACCAGCACCGGGAGTGTGCTCAGGACCCTCGTCGAGGGCATAAGCAGGGAGATCGAGTTCCTTTACGAGCAGCTCGACGCCGCGTACAGGGCGGGCTTCCTCGAGACCGCGACCGGTGAGGCACTGGAGATGACGGTCTCGCTTCTGGGGATAACGAGGAGACCGCCGAGGCCTTCTTCGGGCAGAGTCACATTCGGGAGGTCAAGCGAGCCGGAGAAGATGGAGGTCACAGGCGAGGTCCACCTCTACGACGGATCCGAGAGCTATGACTTGAAGAGCGCGCTGGTCAAGGAGATAAAGAAAGTCGAGGGCATTGCCGGCGGTCAGGCCGTTGTCTTCGCACCATCAGACTACGGCTTGTCCGGGAGGAGCCTGGTATGGCGGGCAGGAGGCAGAAGACCAGACCCCCGCACAGTCTTCAAGGTCGACTACACCGCTTTCCAGCAGATAAGGGTCCCGAAGAACACTAAGGTCTCCACATTTTCGCCGGTTCCTGAAGAGGCAAGGATGTTCATGACAACGGAAGAGGGGTTGCTGCTCCCTGCCGAAGGGGGGAGGTGGGAGTGTGACGTTTCGGTCGTATGCACCATGCCCGGGATGAAGGGCAGTGTCCCCGCGGGTGCCATCACAATAATGCCTCAGCCGGTTGTCGGCGTCGAGTATGTGATAAACAAGGGTGACCTATCCAACGGATCTGAGGCGGAGACAGACGAAGAGCTCAGGGAGAGGGCAAGGCACGCGCTGGAGTTCGCAGCCAAGGCTACGCCTTCGTCGCTCGATTCCGCGCTGAAGTCGGTCAAAGGCGTCAACTCAATCCTCATAGATGAGATGCCAGGAGGGGTTCCGGGCATAGTCAGGGTCGTGGTGGATGGTGGCGATGAGGCGGAGATAAGGAGGGCCATAGACGAGACTAGGGCAGCGGGAATCAGGGTGGAGCTCCTGAGGCCCAAGATAGTGCATATCGATGTTTCGCTGACCGTCATTATAGAAGCGCCATCGGATCATGGAAGGATCTTGAGGGACGTGGAGGCATCGATCAGGGGCTACATCGCATCGCTGAAGATCGCCGAGGATGTGCTGTATTCAAAAATAATAGCTTCGTGCCTTGCGGTTGACGGGGTCTGGGACGTGAGGGACCTTAAGCTTGCAGCCTATAGGACTGAGGAGCCCTTACTTAGCAGGGGCGAGAACATCAGGATAGAGACGGATGAGAAGGCGAGTCCGAGGAATGTGAGTGTCACATTCGGGGTGCGTGAGAAGTATGAGTAGGGCAGAGAAGATTTGCGACAGGCTCCCCAAGTTCTACAAGGGGTGGGACCGGGGGTCGCTTGTCTACGCTTTCATATCTTCCTTCGCATCCCAGCTCGACGATGCTGATGACCAGATCGCAGAGATGATGAGGGCGCACTGGGTCGACTCCGCAACAGGTGAAGACCTGGACCGCCTGGGTGAAGCAGTAGTGTCTAAGAGGATGCAGGGTGAAGACGACGAGAAGTACAGGTCGAGGATCCGCAGGGCAGTGAGCGACTACCGCGGGGGCGGCACGGTCAGGGCCATCCTCGAATCGGTCATGGGGCTAATAGGGACCTCATCAGAAGGGGACGTC
>JARYLH010000015.1 GCA_029907755.1 Candidatus Methanosuratincola sp. | reverse complement strand
GTATCCCTGGTCTATCACCAGAACTGAAAGCTTATCCTTGGCCTTGTCTACAATCTCGTAAGCCGCAAACATGCCCGCAGGACCAGCACCGACTATTATAACGTCATAGTCCAAAGACGACACCACAGAGCTTCAGATAAACAGACAGTTATTTATTTTGTTGCCAACAATACTTCAAAAAGTGTTCCAGATGGAAGAACGCGACAGGACTTTTCTTGAAAGGTTCCTTGGGACCAACGAGAAAGAGGTCTTGGAGAGCTACGAACCAAAAATTGTCAGGGCAATTGAAGCGGTTAAGAATTATGCTGTAAAGCGGTATATGTTCAAACCCAGCTTGAGAACAATCTGGATAGTAGTGGGAAAGGAGCGGGAATATCAGGTGATACCAGGGTTGTTCTGTCAGTGCGATGATTTCTACATCAATGTTGTGATCAAGAAGAAGACCCGTGCTTGCTATCACATGATTGCGCAGGCCATAGCTGAAGAGAGAGGAATTTTTGAGAATTATGAGTTGCTTGACAGCGATTTTATAAGACTCAATAAGGAGTGGAAGGGGCAGACCCTGTAGGTGGACATAATGGTCATCGCTTTCCAAGAGATGCACGCTCGTTTATTGAGCTACAATGGCGATCAAAATGTCTAACTTTGATGGGCTATTAAAAAAATACAAAGAGATCACAGGCTTGCCAGATGAGGAAATTCTCAGGCTTATTGAATTGAAGAAGAAGGATTTGGGGTATCTTGTAAATGACGACGTGGCGCTCAGACTGGTGGCAAAGGAAAATCAAATTAGCCTTTATGACAGCGGATCTGAAAGACCTTCACTAAAAATAGATGATCTGGTCCCGGGTCTGACCAACGTCTCGCTCAAAGCAAAAATCCTGAGGGTTGGAGAACGTAGGGAGTTTGAGAGAAAAGACGGGGGCATTGGGAAAGTATTGAGGGTGAGGATAGCAGACGAGACAGGGATATGCAACCTTGTTGTTTGGGATGAAAAGACAGAGTTGCTTTCAGGAGTCAGCGAGGGATGTAAGATCACTATCACTGCAGCCTACACGAAGACAGGGCTGAACGGCTTGGAAGTGCATCTTGGTCAAAAGGGGAAGATCGAAGTTGCGCCCGAGTTCTCGAACTCTATAAAAGGAAGGATCCAGAGGACCTTCGACCCAATTGATTTTGCTACGAGCGATGGGAGACGGGGCAGATTCGTCGCTTTCGTTGTCAGGGGCGAAAAACAGCAGAGGGTTTTGATTTGGAACCCATCGGATCGGATCCTATCTAAGCTCAAAGAAGGGGCGGCAGTCGAGATCTTCGGTGGCACAATTAAAAAGGATTTCAACGGTGAAACGGAGCTTCACATAAATAATGAAAATGGGGTAAGGATAGATCTTGAGGATGTAGACGATGTTGGGTGCAGAGGATTAACAAGGCTCTTTGAGATCAAAGGAGAGGAGCCAGATCTGGCAGTGCAGGGCATAATCGAAAACGATCCTGAAATAGCCTCGACACAGACAGGAAGGAAATACTGCCGAATTCTGCTAAGAGACCAAGAGACAGTCGTGCCAGTTGTATTTTGGAATGAAAAGGCGGTTAAAATCAAGCAATCCGCGAAACCAGGGATGCTGTTAAGAATAGATGGGTGCACTTCAAGGTTTGGACCGAATGGTCTTGAGCTTTCGGTCAACAGATGGAGCAAGATAAAACTTGGATAAAAAGCAGACTGTAGAAAGGTTATTAACGAATGTTTTTAGAGGGTAAGCAAGATACTCAAAGGGATGATTATTGTGGGTGGAAGGAAGAGGAAAAAGACAGTACGCCGGATGAAAAAGAGCATACCGAAGATTTTCCCCTGTCCTAACTGCGGAGAGAAAACCCTTGCGATCGAAATCAACAGAGAGGCGGGTGTTGCCGAGGTCAAATGCGGAAAGTGCAACATCAATGATGAGGTTACGATCTCATCGGTAGAACAGGCAGTCGATGCCTACGGAAAATTTGTTGACAAATACTACGGCGGGGACAAGAATGCGACGGGTTGAGAGCTACCTCAACGACCAGATAAAAAAAACGGGATGCATACACCTAACGCTAATCGATCCGGACAAATGCACGCCCTTACAAGCACGTTCGCTTGCTATCGAAGGAGAGAAGCTCGGAACCAGCGCCTTCATGATAGGCGGTTCAACTTGCACGGGCGGGGAATTGCTAGACGAACTAATAAAGGGTTTGAAGTCAGGGTCTAGCCTCCCTGTGATCCTCTTTCCTGGCAGTCTTTTCGGAATAAGCAAGTACGCCGACGCAGTATGGTTCATGTCCGTACTAAACTCAAGCAATGTTTACTACATTACTGGAGCGCAAGCCATCGGCGCTAGGATGGTCAGAGAGTACAACCTTGAGGCCATCCCGCTTGGATACATAATAG
Organism: Candidatus Methanosuratincola sp.; assembly: GCA_029907755.1. Taxonomy (GTDB): domain Archaea; phylum Thermoproteota; class Methanomethylicia; order Methanomethylicales; family Methanomethylicaceae; genus Methanosuratincola. The sequence continues at coordinate 15,243 of JARYLH010000015.1, read as the reverse complement.
TAAGCCCAGGAGGAACTGCAGGATTCATAAGCCAGGCGATGGCCATCCCCCACGACAAGCCTGAGGTTGCAGCCATATACTCGTTGGCTGCCCAATACATGGGCATGAGGTTCGTGTATCTAGAAAGGGGCTCGGGGGTTGAAGCCCCTGTTCCATCCAACATGGTTCAGATCGTAAGGAAAGTTGCATCAGAAGTCAAGCTAGTGGTTGGGGGCGGCATAAAGACCAGGGAGCAGGCCAAGCAATTAGCCAAAGCAGGGGCAGAGATCATAGTGACTGGGAACGTTGTCGAAGAGAAAGGCGTTGTCGGGCTGAAAGAGATCATTGGGGGAATCGAGGAAGGGGTAAATGAGAGAGGAACTTAGAAAAGAACTCGTCAGAAAAGGCATACATTTGACCGGCATCTCCGTTCCATTGTTTTATCATTTTTTCGACAGGGATTTGACCATGCTGTATGCTGCAATGGCACTTCTGTCGTTTGTTGTTTTGGAATATGTCAGAGTCAGGGTGCACTCGCTATTCCCTTTACCACGGATGGCTTCCTTTATTCAGAGGATAAAAGAAAGGACTGCTATTGCCGCCAACGTATATTTTTGCGTAGCAGCAGTCGTCTCGATCTACTTCTTTAACGAATTTTGCGTGGTGCTCGGGTTAAGTACGGCCCTACTTTCAGATGCAGTAGCCGCAATAATTGGGATCAGCGTCGGAAGGCATCGCTTGAAAAATGGAAAGAGCTGGGAGGGAACTGCGGCGGGGGGGCTTTCGGCATTTTTTATATCCGCATCATTAGGTGCGAATCTGACCATTTCAATAGTTTTAGGAATGGTCTTCTGCTTAATTGATCTGATAGATTTTGGTTTTGATGACAACTTTATCATGCCTTTATTAATGGTAGTAGTCGTTGAAATAGGGAGGGCGCTTCCGTGACTTCGACTGTATATTCAGAGTACTTTCAATTGTTGGAGAAGAGCACCTCAGAACTTTACTCCCTAGCACAGGAAGCCAGGAAAAAGGGCTTGGATCCCAAGGAATACGTTGAGATCTACAAAGCCCAGGATCTGGCTTCGAGAGTTGAGGGTTTGATTGGTCTGAACGGAGTGGCTGAGAGGATCAGAGAGTTAGACCTAAAATATTCACGGGAGCAGACAGGATTTACAATAATTGAGGAGATAATCAACGGAAAGTATGGGAAGTTCGAGGATGAAAAAGCGGCAGATTACGCGATGCGAACAGCCCTTGCAATCGTCACCGAGGGGATCACGGCAGCGCCCCTTCAAGGCATTGAGAAGCTTAAAATTAAAACGAATCCAGACGGAAGCAAGTATCTAGCAGTTTATTATGCAGGACCTATGAGGTCGGCTGGCGGCACTGAGCAGGCACTAACGGTCCTTTTCGCCGAGAAGATCAGGAAGCTGCTTCATCTAGACCGGTATAAGATAACCGAGGAAGAGATTGGGAGATTTATAGAAGAGTTGAGGCTGTACGAGAGGAAGGTCTCTAACTTCCAATACCACCCTTCGGACGACGATTTGAGACGATTGCTACCTAACATACCAATCGAGATCACCGGTCCTCAGACTGGCAACATTCAAGTTTCAGTATACAGGAACCTCCCAAGAATCGAAACCAACTGCGTTCGAGGGGGAGCGCTCAGAGTCGTTAATGACGGGGTTTACGGAAAAGCATCAAAGCTGAAAAAAGTAGTCGACAAATTAGGCTTTACTGATTGGGATTGGTTAACTAAAATAAAGAAGGAAGAAAAAAAGGAAGAAAAAGAATTTACTGGAATTTCTCCAGACATAAAATACCTTGTTGATATAGTCGGTGGCAGACCGATCTTTTCCCACCCCTCGAAGTTCGGCGGCTTCAGGTTGCGGTATGGAAGGGCAAGAAACACAGGGCTGGCTTGTGTGGGAATAAACCCGGTTACAATGATCATCCTTGAGAGCTTCATAGCGGTCGGTACCCAACTAAGGGTCGAGAGACCTGGCAAGAGCGCAACAATAACCCCAGTAGACGGCATCGAGGGGCCGGTTGTGAGGCTTAAAAACGGCGATGTCCTAAGGCTGGAAGATGAAATCACAGCCGAACTAGTAAAAGAACAAGTCGACAAGATACTTTTCCTTGGGGACATGTCTGTTGCATATGGGGAGTTCCTTGAAAATAATCACAGACTGATGCCACCGGGGTACTGCGAGGAGATTTGGGCTGAGGAAATGAAGCTCGAAATTAAGCAGAAATTCAATGGTCGCAATGATCTCGCTTCGGATCGCCTTGGAATAATGGTGGAAAGGTTCAATAATTTCATAAGTCATCCGACGGTGTTCAAACCAACGCCTGAAGAGGCGCTTTCGATCTCAAAGTTGCTAGGGGCCCCCCTTCACCCCAGGTATACCTACTTCTGGGAAAGGCTCAAGGTGGAGGAAATTATCGCCATTAGGAAATGGTTCAACTCAGAACGCCAGGGAGATAAATTCAGATTACCTCAAAAAGAGGTAAAACAATTTCTGGAACTTGCCTGCGTACCGCATCGCATAGTGGAAGGCATGTTGATTTTTGATGATCTGCCAATTTTAGAGGCTTTGCTATCTACAGAAAAGACCTCACCACTACGAACCCCGCTTGATTTTTTAAGGGAAACCTCAGGAATCGTTTTGAGGGCCAAGGGTAGGAGCTTCATCGGTGCCCGAATGGGAAGGCCTGAGAAAGCACGGGAAAGGGTGATGAGCCCCCCGACCCACGTCCTTTTCCCTGTTGGACTAGCGGGTGGACCGCAAAGGGATCTAGTCAAAGCAGCTTCGAACAAGAGCTTCGTTACGACTATCAACATAAGACACTGCAGGAAATGCAACCGAACAACATACGAAAGGGTATGTTCAATATGCGGAGAAATGACCGTTAAAGTCTACAGGTGCAACAACTGCAGTAAAAAAAATTACTTCACCTGCGAAAGCGGAAAGGAGATTTGCCCCAGCTGCGGGGCGGAAGCTGTGCCATATGAGCAGAGGTCAGTCACTCTCGAGGAATTCCCCAAACTTGCGAGAAAGTACGGGATCGGCAAAGATGCGGTAATAAAAGGCGTAAAGGGACTCTCCAACCCCACAAAAGTACCCGAGATACTAGATAAGGGGTTGCTGAGAAGCAAGCACAAGATATTTGTCTACAAAGATGGGACGGTAAGATACGACATTACGAATGCGCCTTTGACACACTTCAAGCCAGCTGAAGCCCACGTCAGCGTTGAGAAATTGAAAGAATTGGGCTATACCAAAGATGTTTTTGGGCGAGAGCTGAATGCATCCGACCAGATTCTAGAATTGAGAGTCCAGGACATAATAGTGCCAAAGAGTTGTGGAGAGTACTTGCTAAGAGCCGCGAAGTATGTCGACGAAATGCTGGCAAAGACCTATGGGATGGCACCTTTTTACAATCTCAACAGTTACGAAGAACTGATTGGGCACATCGTGATAGGATTGGCACCCCACACTTCAGCTGGAATAATAGGCAGGGTAATAGGGTTTACCGAGGCCAAGGTCTGTTACGCACACCCCTTCTGGCACGCGGCAAAGAGGAGAAACTGCGACGGCGATGAAGATGCAATAATGCTTGCGCTGGAAGCATTCATAGACTTTTCTAAGGCTTACCTGCCAGACAAGATAGGGGGTTTGATGGACGCCCCGCTCGTGGTGACGACTACCATTGACCCTACTGAAGTCGACGATGAATGCCACAACATGGAAACTACTGCCCCGCTCCCGCTCGAATTTTACAGGATGTGTGAAGAGTACAGGGAGCCTAAGGAAGCCTTGAAATGCCTGAAAATTGTGAAAGACAGATTGAGAATCCCCGAGCAGTACTGCGGTCTGAAATTCTCAATCCACACCGAAAGGATCGATGGCGGACCCCTTACGACACTCTATGATAAAATAAAGTCTATGATCGACAAAGTCGAGAAACAGCTCTGTCTAGCAGATAAAATCCTGGCGGTCGATTGTACGGACGTTGCAGAGAGGCTGCTCAAGCACCATTTTATTCCAGACCTGGCTGGCAATTTGAGGGCTTTTTCAACCCAAAACCTGAGATGCACGAAGTGTGGGACGAAGTACCGGAGGATGCCACTAAAAGGGATTTGCCTGAAGTGCCAAGGGAACGTAATACTGACCGTGCATCAGGGAAACGTAAAGAAGTACCTCGAGGCAGCAACATCTCTCGCTGAGAGATACAATTTAAGCCCATTTGTCAAGGAGCAGATAGCGCTGATTGGCAGAGGGCTCAATTCGCTGATCAGTGAAAATCACGAATGTCAAGAAAACAGGACTCTTAAGAACTATTCAGAAGGGGCTATTGACTTGAAGCAGTTCATGGGGTCACAGTGATTTTACCAAATCGATGTCGAAGATCATTCCAACAACCTCATCCCGGAGGTTTGTGACGGGCAACTGGTCGATATTATGCTTTAGCATTATGTTTGCGCACTCGGCTATAGTTGATGATTCGCTTATGGTGATGCACGGGGTGGACATGATCTGATGGAGAGGTATGGAAGGCAAAGAAATCCTCTGTTTGGAAATGTAAAGGACTGAGGAAGTCTCCCAATCCCACTCTTGGGACTCTGATCCAGACTTCAGGACGGACTTCTTTTCTTCCAATTTCATCTCGACTAGCCGTATCAGGTCAGTGTTTGAGACGATCCCAGCAATCCTTTCTTCATTGTCCAGGACTAGGGCGACATACTCTCCGGCCATGTGCATTATTCGACTCGCAATGTTCACAGGGGTCGTACCCCAAACCGCCAAGACTTTTTTGCGCATGTAGTCAGAAACCCTGGCTGTTGAGGATGAATTTGCGATTACTTTGTGGATGATATCGCCCACCGTTATAATCCCTTTCAACTCGCCCTGCGAGATCACAGGTATCCGGCGAAAACCCCTCTCCTTCATTACTCGCAGGCACTCATCGAAGGAAGCGCCATAATCTAAACTGATGACATTTCTGTTCATTATAAGGGCTATTTGTTCCTCATCCGGGTGCCTCAGAATGTCTTCTCTAGTAACTATGCCTACCAGCTGTTTTGTGCCTTTTTTTACAACAGGCATCCCTGAGATTTTCTTTTCTTGCAGTACCCTTAGGACTTGATCCCTGCTCCCGGGGACTTCCGCATATATCACGTTCGGATTCATCAACTCAGATACTTTCACACAATATCCCCTTACAACTGTTTTTGATCAGAACTATCTTATCTTAATATGCTGATAAGCATCGGTCTGGTTTGAGAAGCAGTATTGAACCTTCTGGAATGGGGCTCGCAACTCTGAAACCCTCTGCGCAACATCCCTTGGATCATCCCCATCGACAATAACTGATTTCATCAATTCTGCAATCTCCACCATCTCAGACTTCTTCATCCCAAGATGAGTCACTTCTTGCGTCCCAAGCCGGATCCCGCCAGGGGCTTTGTAGTCTCGCCCCATCTTCTTGTCGTAGGGTAGAAGGTTCCTGTTTACGATTATATTTGCAGCCTCCAGTTTCTTCTCAATCTCAAAGCCATTGCCATATTTAGTTACGTCAATAAGCACAATGTGTGACTCGGTGAATCCTTTCTTTTCATAGAGGACGTCTATGCCTCGCTCATAAAGCGCCTGTGCCAGGGTTTTGGAATTCGTCACAATCGCCCTTGCGTAGTCCTTGTAGAACTCCATCGCCTCTGCGAATGCTATGGCAACTCCAGCCACTGCGTGGAGGTGGTGATTGCTCGACAAGCCAGGGAAGACAGCCTTCTTTAATGGTTCCGCATACTTTTCCCATGAAACGATGGTTCCGTGCTGCGGACCTGCTAGCGTCTTGTGGGTGCTCATGGTCATAGCGTCCACACTGTCGTTCAGGGGATCTTGGAAGATGCCACCAGCGATGAGACCTGCTACATGTGCGGCGTCGTAAACAACCTTCGCATCATAAGTCTTCGCAAGATCCACCACTTCCCTTACAGGGTGGGGGAAGAGAAACACGCTCGCACCAAGGATGAACATCTTCGGTCTCTTACCTTGGACGTCCAACTCACGCACCATTTTCTCTGTCTCGTCCAAATCGATGTTGAAATCATCTATGTCAAAGGGATAGTTCTGCACATCAAGCTTCCTTATCAATCCAGCCGTGCCGCCCAACCTCTCTTTGGCATGGCTTATGTGACCCCCAGTCGGTATGGAGCATGAGAAGACCACATCCCCTGGGTTTGTGAATGCGGAGAAGGTTGCCAAGTTTGCAAAGACTCCTGAGACGGGCCTAACATCAACAAATTCGCCGTGAAAAAGAGCCTTCCCTAATTCAATTGCTATGCTCTCGACTTCATCAAGGTACTTGCACCCAGCATAAACACGCTCACCGACCCAACCCTCAGCATACCTGTTTCCAAAATCACTTGCCAAGGCCTCCCTGACCGCTGGGCTCGGCACATTTTCGCTCGCAATCATGGGCAGGGAGTCCCTCAAGGCCCGGTGGTGATCCTCGATACTCCTCAATACGCGCTCGAATCTATCTCTGTTTGACTCTGGCATAAAGCATGCCTCCTAGCGAGAAACAACTTATTATTGGGTTAAGCGTGTAATATACATAATGTTTAAAAACAATAGAGTTCCCTTTTGAAGGGGTGGTCTCTTTGCCAGGAAAGCAGAAGGATAGGGCACCAATGCCAATGTCTGGCGCAGGGCTGATGAGGTTCTTTGAAGACGAAACGCATGGCGTGAAGATAAGACCCCACTACGTGGTTCTTGCCTCAATAATGCTGATGGGGACAGTCATTCTAGCCCACGTGCTCTTCGGCTGAATGACTAGACCTCAAGTGGAGCCGAATTGAAGCCCATTCTTCTCAGTTTGTTCGCAAATATTTCCGAGTACCCATGAATAGTGTATACTTTTTTAGGCTTACATTCCTTTACGAAGGCAAGTAGCTGCTGGTAATCTGCGTGGCTGCTGAGAACGAAAGTCGCATCCGCGCTTCTTTTTCCGAAAGTCAGCCCCCAACCAGTCACCGTCGCAACCCTGGCTCTGGGGTAAACCATCTTTATCGCCCTACAATTAAGGGAGGTGGGGAATAGACAGACGCAGTTCCCGGACTTCAGTATCTCCTCTCCCGCACCGGCAAGGTCATAAAAAGCCAAGTCTCCACCGAATGAATTTACGATTCCGTTTGCCCTTGTGATCGAAGGGTGAGTTACCACCGGGATTGAGGTGAAGAGGTTGAACAGCCGCGTAACCTCCTGCGCCTTTCCGACAGGGTAAACCAAAAAGCACGGGACGTCCCCGCGCATTATGGTTGAAGCCGCCCACTGAACGATCTGGTCGTAGACATCCTCCCGGCTAGGGAACACAAAGTCGGGGCGGCCGTAGGTAGTTTCTATCACCAGAATATCACATTCCTGTGGGGAAATCGCATTCTGGGTCAGGGAATCCGTGAAATTGAAGTCCCCCGTGTAAAAAAAAGTCACATCTCCACTCGTCAGAAGGAGTGCCGCAGAGCCAAAAACATGCCCAGAATTCACCACTTTTAATCGCGTTTCATGGACGCAGAGACTTTGACCATAGGTGCATGATACAACGTTCTTAGTCTTCCGATCAGCGACTGCCTCATAGAGTGCGGCGGTCTCTTTGGTCGAATACTTGATTTTATTGGAGTCGGTAAAGGCGTGGGTATGATCCATATGTGCGTGGGATATGAACGCAAAGCTCGCAGACCCCACTTTCTTCATTGGGTCAAGAACCATAGAAAGCCCGTTTGATTCCACGAGGACCCCGTTCTGCCACTTTACTGAGAACAATCAGCCGCACCCGACATATTGGGTTCTTCCGATTAAGTTTTTAACTTTTATTGAATAGCAAGTTATCAATGAGATGATAATCAGTTGGACTTTACTTCGCAATTGATGAAGAAGTACAGATCATTTTTTAGTTTGCCCAGCAAGTCAATGTTAGGAGTTCAACTCGTCCTAATAGGAATGTTTTTTTGCGCCATTTCATACTGGCTGGCATCCGGTTCAGAATGGATAACAATTGGTTTGATTGATGGTGCAGTCTCTCTGGGGCTGTCCGGGATAATATGTGGGCACATAATAGGCAAGAAGGACGATTTTTTGACCCCGAGGAGGGGCCTCGGCCTGATGCTGTTCGGAATTATTTTTGTTGGGATTGGGATACTCATAGGAGGACTTTTCGCCAGGGCATTCAACAACAGTGCAATCCTAGAAAGAACCTATTTTCTTTCGTGTGGAGTTGTGGTTGTTTACGAATACGTCGTCCTCGCAGCAGTTTCAAAGACCAAAGGATTTAGGGATGTTTTGGAGAGCTTAGTACAACCAGCATCAATAGTAATCGCGCATTCAATCGTGCTGTATCTTTTTAAAAGTAGTTTTTTTGCTTACGGATTTTTAATGTTTGGCTTGACCTGCATTGCGTCGATCCTGACTGCAAAACTTTATTATTCAAGGATAGAAGGCGTCGGCAAAAAAATCCTTGGCGTGGGGAGCCTCTCGCTATTCAGGTCCCTCATAGCTTCACTAATTCTTGACGAAAGCGAGTTCCTTGAAAATGACCTGAAAAGGCTCTCTTTGAAGATGGACGTCGAGGTGAGAACTCTCAGTTTCAAAAATGAAAAGGGAAGATGCCTTTTGGTAGCACCTCTCGTTCACCCTGGCCCTTTCAGGAACCTTGGAGGCGCAGCCTTGCCGACTGCCCTCGCTGAAAGCCTGGCGGACTTCGGAATCGTCCCAGTGATATTCCACACACCCACGACTCACGAAGATGACCCGGTCTCAGGAGAGGACTGCAGGAGGATAATCAGCGCAGTGGTTAATGCTAATTACTCAGAGGAGAATGCAGATGCCTCAAAGCCAGTCAGCATCAAAGTGGGAAGGGTCACAGTCACCGCCCAGATTTTTGGCAATACACCACTAATTGTGATTACCAGGTCTCCGATCCCAACCGAAGATCTGCCCAAGCGTGTCCACAACATTTGTATTGAAAAATTAGTCGAATACGGGTATTCTGATGGTGTCATAGTGGATGCCCATAATTCGATGGATGCAACATACGAGGCGTTCGTAAAACAGGACGAAGATGATCTCCTTGAGGCTTTAGAAGAGGCGTTGGAGAAGGCAGCCGAAGAATCAGGAGAATTGTTTGCAGGCTTTGCGCAGTCGAGGCTCGAAGGGTTCTCCAGGAGGGACGGGATTGGGGAAGGGGGAGTCATGGTCCTGGTAACCCAGATCAACAACCACAAGGCAGCCTTCGTCTCACTAGACGGGAACAACCTCCTCTGCGGCATCAGGGAGAAAATCAAAGAAGAGGTTTCCAAGCTTGGCTATGAGATCTCGGAGGTGGCGACCACAGACACGCACGCGGTGACTGGGACCACAGGAGGACAAGGGTACAATATATTGGGCAAGGTCGTTACGGAGATGGCTCTTATAGAAAAAATAATACAGACGGTAAAAGAAGCGGAGTCTAAAATATCGAAGTGCAATGTCGAATTTTCTAAACATATTGTGCGAGACATTAGCCTCCTCGGGCAGGAGGGGCTACGGATCCTTTGGTCAATAACCGAAGAGTCGATACATGTTGCAAAGCAGGGGCTAGTTTGGTTGCTTGGAGTTCCAATCATTTGTGCAGCCCTACTTTTTTTACTGCTATGAGTCACATATCAGAGCACTCAATCACAATTGACAAAGTGAGTCGCGTTGTTTATGGAAAATGAAGGTTTTTCATAGGATCATCATCAACTCATGATAAGAGAGAGATATCTTTGGTTTGCCATGATGAGGTATGATGTTATTTGATGATATTTTTGTAGGATTTTGTGGAGGCAAATGGGAACAGCTTTGAAAGCCCTGTAAAATCAAAATGTTGCTTGAGATTATTGTGATTCGTGACATTAATCACAGAATACGTGAAGAAGCAACAAGGGATTGGCCCAAGGAAACGCAACCATCTCCGCACGGATAATTTTTATGAAAAATGAACTTTTTGTTATTTTCTATAATTTTTTCTTTTATAAAACGATATATTAAAGTGTTTACGGCTGCCCCGCCGGTGAGGCCGATTTTTTCAACGCCATATTCCCCGGCCAGCAAACACGCGACTTCTGCAAGAGCGTTTCCTATGCTTGCATGTATTGCAAAAGCAATATCTTTTCTGTCAAAACGCTTTTCAAGATCAAATACTGCATTTACTAATTCAGCAGTATTGAATACATACATTCCGTTTTCTCGCCTATATTCAAGCTTCAGTTCAATTTTGCCTGGTCTGCCAGAGAGAGCCAGCGACTCTAGGCGCATGGGAGGCTCCCCTTCATAAGTCCTGATCCAGCAAACGTCAAGCGCGACAGCAAGAGCGTCCAAGAGCCTGCCCAAACTCGTCGTTTTTAGTGATTGCGATTCTTCACTCTGTTTAAGAACCAGCTTCAACTCTTCAATGCCGTGTTTAAAGTATTTAGTTGCATCTTTTTCTAACATTTTTTCAACATCCGAATCGGACATCGTGGACCTAAGTATAGAGGCGAGCATCCTGGCAGGGTAATAGGCGCATGCGTCCCCTCCTGGCATTGGGTGGGGTGCCAGGTGAGCCGCCCGCTTGAAATGGGAGTACTCCGCAATGAATATCTCGCCACCCCAGGAATTACCGTCGAGCCCGTAACCAGTACCATCGATTACTATCGATATGATCCTGTCATCTAAGCTTGTCGCGTTTTCAGCCATCAGAGCGGCGGCATGTGCATGGTGATGCTGCACCTGGACCAGAAGTGATCCCAGCTCGTCAGACAGCTCCTCTGCGTAACGCCTGGTTAAAAAGGCGGGATTCATATCGCAAGCGATTACATCTGGTTTTCTAAGGTCATACGTATTTTCGATAAATTTGATTGCATTTTTCATAAAATCCAAAGTTTCGAGTTCTTCAACATCCCCTATATGCTGAGTGGTTATGATTTGATCTTTTACAAATAGAGAAGCAGTGTTGTTCAACTCTCCCCCTAGACCAAGTATGTACCTGTCACCTACCGACCACCCGGCCCGCAGGTAAGAGGGAGAGTACCCACGGGACTTCCTCAGAAATACCCTGACGCCCCCGATGGACTTAATCACAGAGTCGTCACAGCGGTTAATGATTTCCCGGTTGTGGACGAGGAAGTAGTCTGCAACGCCTTTCAGTTCGCTTAGGGCGGATCTTTCGTCGATCATCATAGGCTTGCCAGGATAATTTGCGGAAGTCATTACAAGGGCCTCCCTCTGGAAGGCACGCAATAGAAGCAGATGGATGCCAGTGTAAGGCAGCATGACGCCGACGGAGTTTAGACCCGGGGCAATAGAGTCCGCAAGATTGCATTTATCTGATTTGTTCAGGACGACTATTGGACGGGCAGGGGACAGGAGCAGCTGAGCCTCGTCATCGCTAACTTCTGCAAAGCGCTTTATTTCTTCAACTGAGGGGGACATTATTGCGAATGGCTGGTTAGGGCGGCGCCGCCTCCTCCTTAACTCAGAGACGGAGGATTCATCGAGAGCATTCACAGCCAAGTGGAAGCCGCCAAGCCCCTTGACTGCGATAATGGAACCATCTAACAGTAATTCGGCTGCCGAACTAATCGCATTATCGGACTTTACAACTTTCCCAGATGCGTCCAGAAGCGTTAATTTGGGACCGCAGCGAGGACATGCAAACCCCTGCGCATCATACCTACGACTTTTTGGATCGAGATATTCGCGCAAACATTCAGGGCAAAAAGGGAATGCCTCCATCGAAGTGTTCACACGGTCATACGGGAGTTTGCGAATCATTGTGAAGCGTGGACCACACTGCGCACACGAGGTGAAAGGATAGCCGCTGTACCGGCTTTTTCCGATAATTTCTGTGACACATATATCACAAATTCCAAGATCCACAGGTATCACAGATCTCACAGAAATCCGCCTTTCCTGGCTATCTGAGATCGTGAACCTGGAGAAAGAACGGCTAGGTTCTTCCCACTTCACCTCAACCTCTTCTATGTGCGAAACTGAGGGGGCCTTTTTCGGAAGCTCTTCAATGAATTCCTTAAGAGTGGTTTCATTGCCTTCTACAACTATCTCGACGCCAGCATCTGCCAAATTCGACACAAAACCGCAAAGTCCTTTGGTAGTTGCCAGACCATAGATGTAGGGCCTGAAACCGACCCCTTGAACCAGTCCACGGATGTAAAGGTGAGCGCGCCGAATCCCCATATACTGCACCATAAACTAAATAATCATTACTTAGATATTGTCAAGAGAGGTTATTATATGGTCTCTTTGCCCACCCCTCATGAGATTAGGGCAATGAGGAAGAAAGCTGGGCTCACACAGGAACAGTTGGCGAAGAAGGCGGGCGTAAGTCAGGCATTGATTGCAAGGATCGAGGCGGGAACTATCGATCCCCGTATATCCACCTTGCGCAAGATTCTTGAGGCACTGAACGCTGGCGAGGGGAAGATGACCAAAATCAAAGACGTCATGCACTCGCCCATAATCACTGTGAGAATAGACGAACCACTTGAGAATGCGGTAGAGTTAATGTGGAAAAACGGGATTTCGCAGCTGCCCGTGGTAGAGAACGAAAAGATAGTGGGGAGTCTGCGGGAGGAGACAATTCTGAAGGAAGTCGCCAAGGGATCGGTAAAAGATCTCTTCAAACAAAAGGTTGAGAGGTTTGTGGAAGAGGGCTTTCCGATTGTGAGCATTGATACGGACCTTGACGAAGTTGCGCGCTTGCTGTCTGCTAAAAGCCCTGCGGTTCTAGTGAGTGAACATGGAACGATGGTAGGAATCGTGACTAAAATAGACCTGATAGCTAAGCATTCGTTGTGATTGTGAGAAAATAGTGATATTAAATCACATTAATGTGATTAACATGGCACAGGTAAATAAATTTTAGTGATAATAAGTCACTCACAACCAAAAACCTTAAAATATCAAAATTACAAATGGGTATTAAGATGCGTTACAAAGGTGTCACGAGTGAGCTTTCAAGACAGAAGCGAGAGAGAGATGGATGAATTCAAAGCGGAGCTCGCGCTTCTCAGGAGAGACCTGGTTGAAAGGCTCAGACGCATAGAGGAATATATCACCTTCCTAGAGTCGGACATTGGCAGAATAAGACTGGATCTCCAACGGATTAACGATAAGCTCTCGGACTTTGTTGATAAAGACGCGGGATACACAAAAATAAGCGGTATGCAGCCCATTTCAAAGCCCCAAGAAACTATTAAGACAGAGCCGATCAGAATCCAAGCCCCAGTCCAAGCACAGGTTTCGCTACAGGACCAACAGCCCACTCCTGCAACGACATCAACTTCCACAATAACGCAAAGCCCAACCGCCTTACAAAAGACAACTGAACGCAAAGAATCTCTGAACCAAACTGAAATCGCTATCATAAAGTACTTGATTGACAATCCTGGAACAAAAAGCGCTACGCCTATTGCAGCCGCAATAAACAAAGCCAGGGAACATGTGGCCAGGACTTTGAAGAAGTTGGCTGATGAGAAGAAGATAATCAGGGACGAAACGACTTGGCCCTATTCATACATTGTGCCTGAAGAGATCAAGAAGCTGGTGTTTGAGGAGACTCGCCCCGCAGCACAGACCTGAAATATCACAGCTCGTTAACTATCTTCAAGTCCATATTCTCGGCGGATATGTTTGATACGAGTTTATATTGCCAACATGCCCTGTTGCCCTTTCGCTCTAGATACCCATTGCTGTAAAGTCGTGTTAAGTACGTGGAAATGGTGCTTGGTTTTATTGGCTCATGGAAACGTTCCTGAAACAATAAAGAGAGATCTTTACTCGTGAACCAGACCTTACTCAAGTCTGCAGTAATCACATCGAGGAGTTTGTCTTTGGTAGTTTTTGTAACAGTGGATGTCTTAGCTGGTGGGGCAGCAGAGTCGTTGTCTATTATCTGCAGGATCTTTAGGAGCTTATCCTTGGCCACTTGCCCACTCAAGGTTACTGTGATTTGCTCACCGTTGGTATCACAGATTTCAATTTTAATGCGTTTCACGTACCCCACCACAGTAGCAGCCTAAAGTTAACTTCTTCACAGGTATATGAGCGTATTGTGGTTTACATAGCGTTGTTAAATAAGCAAAATTTGATGTTGATTATGTTGAAAAAAGGAAAAATTCCACCACATACAATCTTTGGAGCAAATCACAAGTGAATTAGAGTTAAATAAAATCATAATAGGCTCATTCACTGATCTCGAGTGGAAGTGAAGGGGTGAATTGTAACACCCTAACACACAAAGCCAAAACATTAATATCACAGTGTGACTATGATGTAAAAATGACGCAAAAATAAGGTTTTGTAATAGCGCCGTTCTAAAATGAACTATTACAAAGTCACTTTTCCAAATCAAAAAGCAAAGCATCTAGATTATTTTTTACTAAGACTACCGGATTTGATGATCTAAAAGCATCATCAAAAACGCAAAAGCACCATCAAAGCAGTTGTTGATGATAGACAACTTTAAATACTAGAGTTCATGATATTGATGTGAGTAGGAAATAGACCGTCTAAAAATGAATTATTTTATTGAATTTTGATGGTGAGTTGTAACAATATAGTTACATAAAATAAATAATTTTATGCGGTTTTGAACTACTTCGGAGGGCGATAATCAGGCAATTTTATGTATCTAATATGGTACATAAAGATGGGTAGACCGTCTCGAAAAAAACCCGTGAGAGGAAGATCGGCCACCTATTTGGCCTTGACTGAGTTGGGGGTTGAAAAGTTTTTCAAAGTTTTCCTGAGTAGAAATGACGAGATTTCTACTGGAATTCCGTTTTAAACAACTATTTAAAAAAAGGAGGGTTAGCTTTAAATAGAATGAGCTGAAGCCAAGAGCGGATAATAAAACCCTGGCACCCCTATGCTTCGCTTGGAAGTGTATATTACTTAAGGTATTATTTACTACCTTTAAAGTAAATAGTGTAAATGTTCATAGCAGACCGTTTATATAAAAGACTTTCAGTCGAAATTTTTTGTAAAGATCCTCTTAAATTTACATATTTACCTTATTTTGGGTCTCCTGATAAGGCAATTAAGTCCAATAGAAAGACAGGGGTCACCCTCTTATAACCCAACCCATCAAAATTAATTGATTAAAATGTCTCGTGCAAATTCCTCATTTGAGATTATACAGCTGATTGCACAATACGTCCCGAATGAGTACCGGATC
>JARYLH010000159.1 GCA_029907755.1 Candidatus Methanosuratincola sp. | reverse complement strand
GACAGGTCGGACTCTCTCTGTTGGAAGCGTTGGTCGCTTGAGGGGAAGATGCGGCTAGTACGAGAGGAACGCTGTGTCGCTGCCTCTAGTTTACCGGTTGTCCGGTAGGGCACTGCCGGGCAGCCACGCAGCAAGGGATAACCGCTGAAAGCATCTAAGTGGGAAACCCGCCCCGAGACTAAGCGACCATTCCGCTCAAAGCGGACGAAGGCTCCTGTAGAACACAGGGTTGATGGAACGGGGGTGTAAGCGCCAAGGCTTCGGCCGAGGCGTTCAGCCCGCCGTCCCCAATCGCCTGAGGTGCTGACCCGGACTACTAGACCTGGGTGAAACTGGAAAACTGGAACCTGTGCATGGTGAACGATTCTTTTATTTTATTTAAACGTGCAGTTGCTATACAATTTATATATACAGAATAGAAGTGACCAATGAGACCTTTACGTTGAGCTCGGAGCGAGGGTAAGAAGATTTATGAGATTAATGCCCAGTCAGCGAATCCTTTTCAAGCAAGAAGCATTAACTGGTCTACGAACAATACTTATGCATTCACAAACCGACATCAATCAAGCCACGAGGCTTAATCATAGAATGGAGAGCAGGTAAAAAAAACAAAAAGTAATTGTGAAAAAAGATCCCGAATTTATATTAGAAAAGGCATAAGCCATTAAGAGTAATGTTGGGTGTAGAACGGAAGTGAGCGAGATATATGGAAACTAGCACCATAAAAGATTATGAAAGACTACTCTTAATGTATAAGGATCTTTCAATCCTGGCTTCGGCAAAGGCCGTCCTGCAGTGGGACACGGAGACCATGATGCCCCCGGGCGCCTTCGAGCTCAGGGGGCAGCAGTTGGCTTTTCTTTCAAAGATGGAACACAGGATGATCACCGACAAGGAGATAGGCGATCTGCTGGAGAGAATAGAGAGAAGCCAGGGATATGACTCACTGGATCAGGTCCAGAGGCGAAACGTTTACCTCATCAGGAAGCAGTACGATGAGAACACAAAACTTCCTGAGGAGCTTGTAACTGAGACGGAAAAGCAGACAATAATAGCCTACAAGCATTGGAAGGATGCGAAGTCAGCAAAGGACTTCAAGATTTTCGAGCCAGAGCTCAGGAAGATGTTTGAGTTGAAGAAGAAGGCTGCAGAGATACTGGCACCAGTGAAGGGTGTCAGGACGCTCTACGACGCTATGATAGACTTCTTCGAACCAAAAATCGCGGAAGAGACGATCGGCAGGACATTCGAGCAGTTGAAAAACAGATTGATACCGATAATATCCAAGTATTCAGCTTGCCAGTGCGATACAAATTGGTTAAAGCGCACTGTCCCACAGAGCGCCCAGATCGAGATTGCAAAAAAAGTTGCAGAATTCATAAACTATGACATAGGCGGAAATAACGCCAGAGGGAGGATCGATCCTACCGAGCACCCATTTACGATCGGTTATTACGATGACGTCAGGATAACCACCCATTATTATGAAGACAACTTCACATCCTCCCTGTTCTCAGTGCTCCATGAGGGGGGGCATGCGCTATACGAGTTGAATTTGGATCCGAATTGGAAGTATCAGCCTGTCGGCACAGCCTGCTCCTTCGGCTTTCACGAATCGCAGTCGAGATTTGTCGAGAACGCGGTAGGAAGATCCCAGCACTTCTGGACATACTTCCTGCCAATACTTAACCGGCTGACTTCGGGGCAGTTTTCAGACATCGACACAGCAAAGGCGCTGGAAGCCATAAACTGCGTCAAGCCATCCAAGATCAGGATAGAGGCAGACGAAGCCACCTACGCGCTACATATAATAATAAGGTTCGAGATTGAGAGCGCCCTGTTCTCCGGAAAAGTGGATGCCAAAGAGCTCCCGCAGGTCTGGAACGAAAAATACTCGAAATACTTAGGGGTAGAGATCCAAAATGACTCGGAAGGCGTACTCCAGGATGTTCACTGGGCTCACGGATACTTCGGGTATTTCCCGTCATATGCCCTAGGTAACATCTATTGCGCCCAGATACTCACTAAACTCGAGAAAGAAGTCAATGATTGCTGGTCGGAAGTAGAGAAGGGCAATTTCGAGCCGACAAGGCAATGGCTTACCAGAAACATCC
>JARYLH010000158.1 GCA_029907755.1 Candidatus Methanosuratincola sp. | reverse complement strand
CCTATTCAACAGAGATCCTAGGATCGAGCCAAGCATAGCCCAGATCGGTTATCAGGTTCGCGATGAGGATGAATATGGTTATCAGCATGGTGATTCCCATGATTAGGGGGAAGTCAAGGCGGCCCACTGCAATGACATACGCCTTTCCGAGCCCTGGCCAACTAAAGACAGTCTCCGTTATTGGGGCGCCAGCAATCGCAGCTCCAATGGAGAGGCCGAGGAGGGTGATGAGTGGGGCTATCGCATTCTTAAGGGCATACTTGAAGAGGATCTTCCGTTCAGATATCCCACTGGCCTTGGCAGCCATGATGTAGTCCTGCCTGAGGACCTCGAGCATCCCAGCCCGCAGGATCCTGGAGTTGTATGCCAGGCTCGCCAGGAAGAGGACGAATACCGGCATGGCGAGGTGGGCCAGATAATCAAGCCAGTAATTCCTGATTCCGAAAACCGGCCAGAGCTCAGGGGCGCCGTGGGCACCGGCAGAGGGGAGCCAGCCCAGCTGGATAGAGAAGGCGATAATAAGGATGATCCCCAGGAAGAAGACGGGCACCGATATCCCGAATATTGCGATGGTGGAAATTGAATAATCCGTTATCCCCCTCTGTTTGACGGCGGCATATATCCCCGCAGGCAGCGAGACAAAGAAGGCAAGGAAGATGGAGATCATCTGGAGGACCAAGGTCTCCCCTGCGAAGTTCCAGATGACCTGGTTGACAGGCTTACCACCGTACAGGGATTGGCCAAAGTCGCCCTGCAGGAAATGGCCCAGCCACCTGAAGTATTGGATGACGATGGGGTCGTTAAGGCCATAGTAGTTCCTGAGGAACTCCCTCTGGGCCTCTGTGATGTTGGGATTTCCGGCTGTGGCTATTTGGATAGGGTCACCAGCTGCATACATCACTAGGAAGCTTATCACCGATATCCCAAGTATGAGCGGCACCATATAGATCAGGCGCCGCACGATGTACTTGCCTACCCCCATAATGAACAACTCTTTAGTGTAGCCATATCGATATTTAAACTTGACTTTAGTAGAGGGGCATTTTTACAGATGCCATCTAAACTTTTCCTTTCCGACTGGTTTCGCCTTCAAGAGGCGACCCTACTCCCCCGCTATGCTGATGTTTGAGGCTTCCTTCCTTACACTCGTTGCAGCAGCTCAGGCAGTATCCCAGGGTTCCTTGCGTTGGGCAAAGGCTGTGGCGATGTTCATCCCTTCCCCGCAACCCTGCTTGGTAAATGCGGCCTCAATCCCTTCTGCGCCAGTATTAGCATCTTAACTTCAAGGGGCAGACATGGACTAGAGCCACAACGTCATCAGGGATGGGGGACTATTTTAGGAGGGAAACCCAAGTCTTCGTAGACCCTGATGAGGGCCTGAGTTCCGTCCTCCCCAAGACCCCTCGCCTCGGCCATCCTGAAGATCTGCTGAGTGAGACCGGACACAGGGAGGGGGAGCCTGAGCTCCTCGGCGAGCTGGAGGGCCAGCCGCACATCCTTCTGCTGGAGCCTGAGTTTGAAGCCTGGTGCCATGTCCCCCTTGATTATCTTTGGAGCGAGGTTTGTTATTATGTTGGAAGCGCCAAGCCCGCCGCTGACCACCTCGACCATCTTGCCAATGTCGACCCCCGCCTTCTTGCAGAGGCTGATCCCTTCGCACATTGAAACTATGTTGATTGCGCAGATGACCTGGTTGCAGAGCTTTACGGTCTGGCCAGCACCGCTAGGGCCCAAGAGAACTATTGTCTTCCCGAGGGCTTTGAAGATCGGCATGCATCTCTCGAAGGCGTCCCTCTCACCACCGACCATTATCGATAGGGTGGCGTCCACGGCCCCCTTCTGCCCGCCGCTTACCGGGGCATCGAGCATCTCCACGCCCCTCTCCTTGAAGGCGTGCGCAATCTCCCTGGTGGCCTTGGGGGAGATTGTGCTCATGTCCACGACGATCATCCCGGGTCGGACACCGTGGATGACCCCTTTGCCCCCCAGGAGGACCTCCTGGACATCGGGAGTGTCAGGGAGCATGGTTATTACAACGTCAGAACGCTCTGCCACCTCCTTGGGCGAGTCGGCTGCCTTTGCTCCCAGCGCCACCAGCTCCTCTAACGCCCTTCTGCTCCGGTTGTTGGCGACGATTTCATGCCCGGCGCGCAGGAGGTTCCTTGC
>JARYLH010000157.1 GCA_029907755.1 Candidatus Methanosuratincola sp. | reverse complement strand
AGCCATCGTGCTCCATGGCGTGACACACCTTGATACGATAGCGGTGGAGTTGGCAAAGGCGGAGAGGCTGCCGCTGGTCCTCTCCAAGAAAGCGACCGTCGACGAGCTCATAAAAGGGCTCCATCAGCTCCGTTCGTAATCGGCGCCCGTCGATTCATTTTTAGGCAGAGAGCGAAGACCTAATATACAGGCTGTTTAAACTTATCGGGAGTGACCTCGATGAAGCCAGTAATTGATGTGGTCATAGCTGGTTGGGGATCCTACATCCCGATGTATCGGGTTGCGGTAGAGGAGATTGCTAGGATCTGGGGAAAATCACCGAGGCACTTCAAGGAAGAGCTTCTCATCGACGAGAAGGCGGTGGCCGGACCAGACGAGGATGTTGCCACGATCTCGGTGGAGGCTTCAAAGAATGCTCTTTATCGGGCCAGGATTAATCCAAAGGAGCTGGGGGCTGTCTTTGTTGGGACAGAGTCGAAGCCCTATGCCGTCAAGCCTACCGGCTCGATAGTGGCAGAGGCAATAGGGGCCACGCCCAGGATCCTCTCCGCCGATATGGAGTTCGCCTGCAAGGCTGGGACCGAGTGCCTCCAGTGCTGCATCGGGCTTGTCGGATCGGGGATGATAAATTATGGCCTTGCCATAGGCTCAGACACGGCACAGGGGGCACCAGGCGACCCCTTGGAATTCTCGGCGGGTTGTGGTGGAACGGCTATCATAGTGGGGCAGAGGAACAAAGAGAGGGAGCCGGCAGCGCTGTTGGAGGGCTCCGTCTCTTATGTCACCGACACCCCAGATTTTTGGAGAAGGCAGAAGAGGGATTATCCTTCCCACGCAGAGGCATTTACCGGCGAGCCGGCTTATTTCACCCACATCACCTCCTCAACCAAGATGCTTCTCGAAGAGTTGTCGCTCAGGCCGTCAGACTTCAAGTACGCCATCTTCCACCAGCCCAACGGTAAGTTCCCTATAAGGGCAGCCAAATCCCTTGGTTTCAAGAAAGAGCAGGTGGATCCTGGCCTGCTAGTCCCTTGGATTGGAAACCTTTACGCCGGCTCTGCCGTGATAGGCTTCTCAGCTGTTCTAGACATCGCCTCCCCTGGCGACAGGGTCTTGGTTGCCAGCTTCGGATCTGGGGCAGGCAGCGATGCCTTCAGCTTCGTGGTCCAAGACGGTATTCTCGCGAAGAGGGATAGCGCCCCTACCGTCTCTGATTACCTGAAAAGGAAGCAGAACATTGACTATGCCATTTATGCGAAATTTAGGAAGAAGATAGTCCTCTGAGGTTTATGGTTATGAGGAAGGTTGCGATTATCAATTGTGGGATGACGAAGGTCGACAAGCACTGGAAAAAGTCAATAAGGGAGCTTTTCGGGGAGGCTGCAAAGGCAGCTCTCAAGGATGCCAGGGTCCCTTCCATCAACGCCCTCATTGTGGGAAACATGTGTGCATCGGACCTCTCCGATCAGAACAATATTGGCGCGCTGCTGGCGGACTATATGGCCATAACCCCTTCTCTCGCTTACAGGGTGGAGGCTGCCTGCGGCTCAGGGGGGGCAGCCATCTTAGCGGCCTACTCGGCCGTGTCCTCGGGCATGAGTGACATTGTCATGACAGGTGGCGTGGAGAAGCTATCCGATGGCGTCGGGGGGCACACGACATTATCCCTTGGCAAAGCTGCCGACGCGGATTATGAGCTCTTCTTCGGCTCCAGCTTTGTCAGCCTGAATGCTCTCATAATGAACCACTACATGCATACTTACCATACGCCCAGGGAGGCGTTTGCAGACTTTGCCGTTCTCATGCATAAAAACGGTGCCAGGAATCCCTATGCGCAGCTGCCATTCGAGATCACTAGAGAGACCGTGTTAAATTCTGACATGATCTCAGATCCGATCAGTCTTTATGATTGCGCACCTGTTGGCGATGGGGCCGCTGCTTTGATCTTATGTCCGTTGGACGAGGCAAAGAAATATTCTGACGCATTCGTAGAGATCTCTGGAATCGCAGGGGCAACGGATACAATAAATCTTTCATCACGATCCGATTTGCTGACTCTACGCTCGACTGTAGTCGCAGCAGAAAGGGCTTATCGGATGGCAGGTATAACTCCAGCTGATGTTGACGTCGCTGAGATACACGACACCTTCACGATAACGGGAGCCTTGTCTGTCGAGGA
>JARYLH010000156.1 GCA_029907755.1 Candidatus Methanosuratincola sp. | reverse complement strand
CCGTCCGCTGGCAAGTTGGTTTACATTCAAGGTGTATGTCCGCATTGTAATGGCAAAGTCACTCGGGGAGCCCGACGTGATTCAACGCAGTAACTACCTGCTGGTCAAGCGGTACATCCAGGATTTGAGGGAGGTCTACCAGTTATCGAGCAGCTCTCTAGGTCGATACCGCTTCTATCTGCGTCATCTGCTGCTTTGGGCTGGGGAGACGCCATTTCAGCAGGCAGCCAAATTGCGCCCAACATTTCCAGGTTATGTCAGCAATCTGCCCGGCCGGCGGGGAGATGCACCGCTGGCGCCAGTCACCCAAAAGAAGATCATCGAGGCTGGGAAGCGATTCTTCATCTGGGCTAAGCAGAACCACCCCAAGGAATTTGGACATCTGACTGCAGCCTGGTTGGAAAGCCTGCGATCGTCTCGGATCAGAGAAAACAGTGATGAACATGAGTATGTTTCGCTCGAAGAAGTTCTGCAACTGATCGCCGTTCCCCACGAGGAAGGCAACCTATCTCTTATGCGGGATAAAGCCGCTGCTGCGATGCTCTTTCTTTCCGGCGCCAGGGCGAGCGCCTTTACCACCTTGCCTATCTCAGCGGTGGACTTGCCAGAAAGGACATTGCACCAGTGGCCAGATCTAGGTGTGGCCACGAAGAATGGTAAGCGCGCTACAACCTTCTTGCTGCCCATACCGGAGTTGCTGGCAGTGGCTCAGATCTGGGATCAAATCATTCGTCAAAAATTGCCGGCAACTGCCCCCTGGTATGCTCCTATCTCTGCATGTTGGGGCAGTCAGTTACTGGAAGAGTCCGAACCGGGAAAGAATCGCCACCAGGCATTGGATAAACGTCTGAGGAGGCTATTCCACCTGGCAGGTCTGCCGTATAAATCAGCCCACAAATTTCGCCATGGGCACGCGGTTTACGGCCTACTTAAAGCGCAGACCATGGCGGATTACAAAGCGGTGTCGATGAACTTGATGCACCATGACATCAAGATTACGGACAGCATCTATGCGCCGATCCTATCGGAGGAGGTAAAAGAGCGGATTGCGGGACTAACAGCCAGTCCGCCATCACAGCCGGAGACTGAATACGATGGCCTGTTAAGTCAATTATCGAACGCCGATCTGTCGAAGGTGTTGAGGATCGTCGCAAGCCGATTATCTGCGTAATATAATGAGCGTTATTGAAAGGCAGGCTCCTATGGGGATGTTTGACACGATCTATGCTGAACTCATTTGCCCTTTCTGCGGCCGGCAGTATCGCCACACGCCGCTGTCATGGGAGCAGGCGAAGCGTGAGTGCGAAGAGCGGAAAGAAGGGGAGCTGAAATATGCGCAACCGCCGGATAATCCATGGGATGAACTCTTCCGTCACACCCAGGCAATGCGCGCACGCGCGGATGGTTATCCCGTGCGGGAAGGCAAGTACGAACAGGAAGATATCCTTGCCTGGATCGAGCAACTTGACTCGCCCGAAAATATTGAGCGCTGGCGCACGCGCAAAGAGCTCGGCCTAGCGGAAATCCAGACCAAGGCATTCGATAGCATCCTGGAGATGTATTTTGTCGGCGATCCAGTTCCGGCTCATAGAGGGCACTATTTCATCGAGGAAGGTTTTACCTGTCAGGGCTGCAGGGAGAAGAATGAGAGAGAATACGTCAAAGTCTGGATCGAGATCGAGGATCGCCGGATCAAAGCGGTATTGACGCATAACCCAGAGACTGGACAACCGGAGAGGGAGCCACCCCTACCTGCTAAAGAATTCGTCGGGGACGAAGCAGCAATGACCAGTTTCAAGGATTGGCAGGCAAAGCAGAAAAAGGATCCAGGGTTTGTCGCCGCTCTCAATGAACTGGAACCCGGCTATCAAATCTCCAGGTTGCGCATCCAGCATGGAATGACTCAGGCACAGCTAGCTGAAATGGTTGGTGTTCAGGAGGCGACCATTGCGAGGTTGGAGAGCGGTAGTCACATTCCAAGTCTGTCATTATTGAGAAGGATTGCAGAAGCTTTGGGCTCGCGGATTGAACTTCGGTTTTTACCAGGTGATGCCAAGAGAACAAAACAGTAGCTGGAAATCCGTACGGCTCGTAGATCATTGCGTAATTTACATTATACTAATCTCGATTACGCAAATTCGATTGCCTTGCAAAGAGCCATTCCTCAAGAACGTTGATCTCTAGTTTTCGGACGGCAGATTGGAATAATAATTGGATTGGCATAGTATAA
>JARYLH010000155.1 GCA_029907755.1 Candidatus Methanosuratincola sp. | reverse complement strand
TGCCAATGACTATTGCGACCTGGAGATCCCTGCCGATCATTGCGGCCTCCTCCCTCATTGCGTAGAGGTGCCTTGGCACGATCCTTATCGCCAGCCTGTCCTTGCCGAGGACCAGCATCCTGTGCACAGACGCGTTCTGGAAGCTCCCGTCCGCGCTCCTCGCCACCACGATGCCCGAGGTTATGTACTTCCCGGGATCCTTCTCGTAGTGCCTGAAGATCGGCATGCTGTCCAAGTCAGGCGGCTCGGCGACCTCCATCACCGGTCCGGTCTCGACCGTCTCCGGCGGCTTTGGGTTCTGGACAGCCCAGGAAATCCTCCTGCAGTAAGTTTCCTTGTCTGCCCCTATCGCCCTGTATATCCTGTCGCGAGATCCGCAGACCCCTGCCACCGCCTGGTGGGAGTGCCCTTTCAGCCTCCTGAACACGAGGATCGCCCCCCCGTCGTGCTTCTTCATCAGGGCGGCACCCTCGTACTCGGTCGAAACCTCCTCCTCGATCTCCAGTACCGCACCGCCCACGGTTCTTTCTGCCTCTATGAACTCCCTTAGACTCAAAAAATTGACCTCCGAGGCTGATATTAATCGGTATGGAGGGGCTAAATCCTTTTTGCAATTTTTCGCGCCAAGCCTTTATTTCGCCCTTCCAGAGCGGCCCCCTGGCAAAAGCCGTCGCCGGTGCCGGGAAGGGGCTATGGCCTCCCAGCCTTTGCAGCCGGGCACCAGCCGTGGTGAAGTGCCCTCCGACAGCGTTAAATCGCCCCGAACGGTCTTTTATCGCTTGGAGTGGAGCAAACCCAGTTGATTCGCGAGTGGCGGTACTTCCCTTACCCTTCATTCAAGCCGAACCAGGAGGAGCTGCTTAGGGTAGTCTCCGAGGCTGTCGAGAAGCGATCGCACGCAGTCGTGGACGGCGCAAGCGGCCTCGGAAAGACCGCCGGGTCCTTGGCGGGGGCCCTCCAGGCGTGCAAGCCCGCCGGGCTCCGGATACTCTACGCCGCAAGGACTTACAAGGAGCTCGACAGGGTGATCGAGGAGCTCGCCGAGATAAGCAAGAGGGAGAAGGTAACGGGGATCTCGATCCGTGGGAGGGCGGAGATGTGCGTCAATGATGCCGTGCTCCGCCTCTCCAGGGATCCCAGGACGGTCTCAGAGCTCTGCTCCGACCTCATAAAGAGCAGGAAGTGCCCCTACCACGAGAACATCGAGGAGGAGGGCAGGACGGTTAAGTACCTGATCGAGGATTTCCTCGGGTCCCCCACGGCAGCATTCGACCTCATCTCCCAGTGCAAGGGGAGCGAGCTCTGCCCCTATGAGATGACCAAGCTCATACTCCCGCACATGGACGTTGTGGCGCTGAGCTATGCCTACCTCTTCAACAGGGATATCAGGGACACATTCGTGAAGCGCCTGGGGCAGGCAATATCCCAATACGTGGTAATACTCGACGAGGCGCACAACCTCCCGGAGACCGTCAACGAGTACGAGAGCGACCGGATCTCGGTCAACTCGATCCTGCTCTGCTCAAGGGAGGCTGACAACTACGGCAAGGCGGACGTGGTAAGGTTCGCGGAGTCCGTGCTCTCGATAGTCGAGGGGAAGGGCTTCGGTGAGCACGTGGTGGACCTCAAGTCGGTCGCGATGCTGGCGCTCAAGTCCGCAAGGGTCAGCGAGTCGTTGCCTATCTTCCTAGAGGAGGTTCACGAGTTCGGGGAGAGGATCAAGGTGGATCTCCTCTCCAAGGGGAGGATACCGAGGTCCTACATCCACCGACTCGGCGAGTTCTTCCTGAGGGCGTACGAAACCTCGGGGAGGAAGGAGTTCGTCCACATAATACACAGCGAGGAGGGGGAGGGGTCCAAGACCATCGAGATCGTCTCCCTCGACCCGAGGACCTCGACCTCCGAGCTGATAAACACTGCAGCAGCTACCGTTAGCATGTCCGGAACGCTCGAGGATATGGAAGCATACGCCTCTGTGATGGGCTTGCCTGATTCCGCAGTCAAGACCGCCCTCCCCTCGCCTTTCAGCAGGGAGCAGACGCTCGTCCTTGTCTGCCGGGGCGTCTCTACACTCTACGACCAACGAGGCAAGGAGTCCTACTCCCTGATGGTTTCGAAGATCTCGGAGATCGTCTCGAACACCCCGGGGAACACGGGCATTTTCTGCTCGTCCTACGGCGTGATGGAGGGCCTGATCGAGGCTGGTATCGAGTCAGCCGTCGGGAGGCCGCTCTACCTGGAGCAGCAGAAGGTAAGGTCGCTCGAACAGGACCGG
>JARYLH010000154.1 GCA_029907755.1 Candidatus Methanosuratincola sp. | reverse complement strand
AGAATTCGTCCGCGCCTGCCGCCTCGACCAGCCTGAAGAGCGTCCTTATGCTGGCCGCCTCACCGTCCCTGAACCTCGTGTCCTGCCTCGCGTAAGCCATGTACGGGACGACGACCCTGACCCTCTCTGCGCCAAGATCCTTGAGCGCGTCAGTGATCAGTAGGAGCTCGATTAGGCGCTTGTCCTGCTGCGGGTAAGTCGTGTGGATGAGCACCACGTCCTCGCCCTCCACGGGTCTTGATAGCCGGAGGTAGGACTCACCGTCCGGGAAGTTTTTATAGTCCAGTTCGACCGTCGCCGCAGAAATCAGCCCCGCAACTCTCTTGCCGAGGTCTATCGAGGATGGACCTGGGACCACTATCATAGCTACCAGCTCAAAATTCTTAATATCTGTCCCCTCTTAAGACTTATGCGGGGAAATTCCTTTGGAGGCCATGCTCTACCAGAAGCTGGACAAGGGCGCGGTAAGGTGCAACCTCTGCGCCTGGCATTGCGTGATCCAGCCAGGGAAGCGTGGAGTCTGCAGGGTGCGGGAGAACAGGGGCGGCAGGCTAGAGACGCTGGTTTACGGCAAGGCAGCCAGCTATGCTGTCGATCCAATCGAGAAGAAGCCTCTCTACCACTTCCACCCTGGGAGCACCGCCTTCTCGATCGCGACTGTCGGTTGCAACTTCAGGTGCAATTTCTGCGACAATTGGGTGATAAGCCAGGAAGAGGCCATCACGGGGGAGGAACTCCCCCCAGAGCTAGTCGTGAGCGAGGCCCTCTCCCTGCGCTGCTCCTCGATAAGCTACACGTACACAGAGCCAACAATATTCTTCGAGTACGCTTTCGACACTTCGCGGGCAGCACACCGCTCCGGGCTGTTCAATACCTTCGTCACAAACGGGTACATGACCCCCGAGGCGATTGAGGCGATCCATCCATACCTCGATGCGGCAACCGTGGACTTCAAGGGGAGCGGGGACCCTGCCTTCTACAGGGAGTACTGCGGCGTCCCGAGCCCAGATCCGGTATTCGAGTCCCTCTTGGCGATGAAATCAAAGGGCATGCACATCGAGATAACCGACCTCATCGTGCCTTGGCAGGGGGAGATCAGGGGGTCCTTCACAAAGCTGGTGAGGTGGGTCGTTGACAATCTTGGGGACGAGACGCCCTTCCACATCCTCAGGTTCTTCCCGAGCTACAGGTACGAGGGCCCAGGATCCACCGCCGAGGGTCTCCTCGAGGAGCTCTGGAAGATGGCAAAGGTAGAGGGTCTGAAGTACGTGTATTTGGGCAACGTCCCGGGGCATAGGTATGAGAACACATACTGCCCCTCGTGCGGGAAGCTTGTCATCGGGAGGATCGGGTTCCAGGTGACCTCTCTGAGGCTGAAGGGGAGCTCATGCGCCCACTGCGGAAGCAGGATCAATGTGAGGGTCTGAATGGAGGTGATTTGCGGCAATGTGGCGATTGTTGAGGCCTGACGCGGTCAGGGCATTGGACGACCCGAAAGTCGTCTCCTCAATGCCCCGGTATGTGGGGATCCTCAAGGGGAAACTGCTCCCCAGGTTCGTTATCTCGAGATACGTCCCAGTCGAGTGGGTGCCGGAGATCAGCGAGGAGGAGATGTGGGCGCTTCATAACGCCTCCCTCATGGAAATGGAGGCGCTTATGCGCGATCTGGACTCGGGTAGGGTACATCCTGATGAAATGGGGGATCCGCCAGAGAAATCGCTGCTCCACCTGAAGGCGAGGATTGGGGAGTCCATCATGCACTCATGCAGGCTCTGCGAGAGGAGGTGCGGTGCCGATCGCCTCAAGGGAGAGCTCGGTTTCTGCAGGGTTGGGAGTGAGTTCAAAGTCCATTCGTGCTTCGACCATCTGGGAGAGGAGCCGGAAGTTGTGCCCAGCTTCACGGTATGCGGATGAAAGAGTCCGGCCGAATTAGCCTGGGCTGCAACTTCGCCTGCATCCACTGTCAGAACTGGGAGATCAGCCAGCAGTTCGCGGGCGGGTCGGTCTACGGGGAGAGGGAGATCGCAGCCCTCATTGACGAGGCCAGGAGGAGGGGATGCAGGAACCAGAACTGGGTAGGCGGGGATCCGATACCGCACATCCCATTCTGGCTCAGGGTCTTGCTCTGGGAGACTGAGAAGACCCCTGTCTTCTTCAATACGAACGGCTTCTACTCCCCAGAGGCCTCCTCTCTTCTGAGGGGCGTCGTGGACATCTACAAGATAGACTTCAAGTACGGATCGGACAACTGCGCGGAGAAGATCTCTGGCGTGAGCGGCTA
>JARYLH010000153.1 GCA_029907755.1 Candidatus Methanosuratincola sp. | reverse complement strand
CGGAATTTCGACACCTGCGCGGGCGAGGTGGTCCCGGAGCGTCGAGCGCGGCACCTTTAGGATCTCCGCGGTCTCCGCGAGGGATTTGACCTTGAGCAACTCAGCCGCGAGATCTATGTTTATATCTTTCCTCTTCTCCCTACCCCACTTCCCGTGCTTTTTCTTGTACTTATGGATCCCTTCCTTCGTCCGCTCGATGATCAGCCGGCGCTCGAGCTGTCCGACAGCAAAAATCACTGCCAACATGAACTCGCCCATGGGCGTCGAAGTATCCACCTGGCCGAGGAAAGCGTCACGGACAAGCACCAAGTTGCACCCAGCCTCCTGCAGCTTTCGGCAGTAGTACACACCTTCAACCACATCCCTCATGAATCTATCAAGCCTGAGGCATACAATCGTGTTTATCTCGCCTTTAATTGCTGCGTCGATCATCGCCTTAAACGCCGGCCTGTTCTACCCGCTTTTCCCGCTGCCGTGATCCACGAACTCAACGGTGTCATTGTATCCTCTTGTCCTTGCGAACTCTCTTAGAATCTCGAGCTACACCTCAGGATCTTGTAACTCTTTTTCCTCCGCGGTACTGACACGCGCATAAAGCGCTACCCTCATCCCTGGCTTCCTCCTCACCTCTCGCGCGCTAGGAGTAACATAATAAAGATTAAACAGTCTCGTCAGTTCCTTCCTCGCGCCACCTCGGCGGGACCTTCGCCCACCGGATCTCGCTGAGGCCCCACTCCTCGACCATCTTCTTCTTGTCCCGGTATATCGTCCTCTCGCAGATGTTGAGCTTCCTCGCGATCTCCTCCGCCGTGAGGCTCTGCCCCATGTAGTACGCCACCATTATTTTCCTCATGATGTCCGTCATTTTCTTCTCCTCGTCCTCCTCCTCGTCGATGTGGCCGAGGTCCGGCACCTCGACGATCCCCAAGTCCTCCGTGCCGCCGTGCCAGGCAGCACTGCATATAGCTGGGGGCCGGGCCTCTGCTTTTCTAATTTTCTTGTCGAGAGGGAGGGGATGGGATGCAATATATCTTCGAAAGGAGATGTAGGTGATAGAAATGCTCTCGGAACGCAGGAGAGAGTATCTCCTCTCGCTCATAGAGGCACACCTGAAGCTGCTCGTGAAAAGGAACCGTGTCTCCGAGCGGTACATCCCGGAGTACAGGAGGGAGCTCTGGAGGATGACGCTGGCGCTCGACGCGGCTGGGCTCCAGACCTCGCCGATGAAGATAGGCGAGGAAGAAATCATGTTCATAATCAAAGAGTTCGCAGGGCACTGCAAGGGGAAGACGCAGAAGTGGTACGTCACGATACTCAACGGGTACCTGAAGACGCACGGGAACCACGTGGTCTCGTAGATGGGGCTCGGCTGGCCGAAGGACGTCCGCGTCCATGTCGACTAGCTCTCCTGGGAGGAGGCTGTCGCGCTGATGGACGCCGCGAGGGGGGCCGAGAAGGTCCTGGTGCGCCTGGAGCTGCGCCTCCTGATGAGAAGGTGCGAGGTGAGGAGGCTCACCGTCAGGGACATCCACCAGGGGATCTTGGAGGTCCGGGGCAAGGGGCGCTACGGCGGGAAGTGGCGGACTCTGGCCTGGGCACCGAAGACCGTGGAAGTCATCAGGGAATGGGAAGAGAAAAGGGAGGAGCTCATAGAGGAGGCGCTCCAGCGGGACCCAGAGGCGCAGGTGCCGGACGAGTTCCTGATATACAGGCACGGCGCGAGGCTCTCGGCCTACTCGGACAGCGGCCTGGACAGGCTGCTGGCGAGCGCGGCGAAAAGGGCTGGCATACAGAGGAAGTTCGGCCACCACACGCTGCGGAGGACCGGCGCGAGGTTCGCGCTCGAGGCGGACCCCTCAATCCTGCCGGTGCTGGTGGAGGTGCTCGGCCACGAGTCCGAGGCGCAGACGAGGAGGTATTGCGCGCTGACGGTCGACGACATGACCGCGATGCACGAGACCGTGTCGAAGAGGTTGGAGGAAGTGAGGCAGAGCTGCGGGTAGGATCCGCAAAGCTGCAGCCGCCGCCAGTGAGGATAGTGTGGTGAGTGCCCCCAAATTTCTGTGGTCTCGGGCCTCACCCAGCGGCGCGGGAGAAACCAAATCCGACCGACCACCGAATGAATACAAGAGACATCAAGTTGGCAGCCTCCTTCAATTATTTTTGTCATGAGAGAACTACGGACGAGAGTACTGCGAATTCATGTCTAATTGAGAATTTTATTTATTATCTGAGACTATCTATTATTTGAAGAGAGAGAAGCCCCTACCCTAACGAGCGAACTTCTTATCTGTGCAGGATTTACGGAACCCTCAAACCCAGTTTCATCTATAA
>JARYLH010000152.1 GCA_029907755.1 Candidatus Methanosuratincola sp. | reverse complement strand
AGACAGGGACGGCCCGCTGGACCGCCTGCTCGTGAAGGTGGAAGTTTCCGAGGACTTCAAGAGCGACAGGCTTACAGAGATCGTTGAA
This sequence comes from Candidatus Methanosuratincola sp., assembly GCA_029907755.1. Taxonomy (GTDB): domain Archaea; phylum Thermoproteota; class Methanomethylicia; order Methanomethylicales; family Methanomethylicaceae; genus Methanosuratincola. Next base: position 2,302 of record JARYLH010000152.1, on the reverse strand, counting down.
CTCCAGAAGCGCCTCGAGGAGGAGCTCAGGGACGTCCTGAGCATAAGCGCAGCAGTCGAGCTTACCGAGCCAAGGACCCTGCCGAGGAGTGAAGGAAAAGCTCAAAGGATAATAGACCTAAGGAAGATTTAGGTGGGTTTCTGATGGTTAAGCAGTTCAGCATATTTCTCGAGAACAAGCCTGGAAGGCTCTCGAGTGTGATCGACCTCTTTGAAAGGAACCAGATAAAGGTCCTTGCCATGGGCATAGCAGAGGCTGGGAATTACGGCATCGTGAGGTGCATACTGGATGCCCCAGAGAAGGCTGCGGAAGTTCTGAGGAGCGCCAACACTGCGGTGAACCTTGTTGAGGTGGTCATAATAGAGATGAAGGATCTCCACAACGCGGTCAAGGTCCTCGGTGAGAAAGGGATCAATGTCGACTATGCCTACACCATGGACATGGGCAGGATAGTGATCAAGGTCGATGATGAGTTGAAAGCCAAGAAGGCGCTCTCGGAGGCGGGGATCAGGACTTACTGAGATCTATCTCCCTGCCGCCCCCACTTTCGTATGTCACGCACTGCGAAGGGAACCTCTCCAATAGCGTCTTTGAAACCAAACCTGCTTCAGTCCATGCACACATCGCCACGCCACAGGGCACAATGCAGTTTGGATGCACATTGTTCTCAGTGGCCTTGACGTATATGGGGTTCTCGCATATCCTCCTCGTGATCTCCCTTACCTTTAAGGGAGACGAAGACAGAGACCTTCCAAACTCATTGACAAGCGGGCAGGATGACTCGACAGCGAACGAAACGGATCCAGCGTCGAACGTGACAACAACTCGGCTCTTGTGGTTGCATACGTTTGAGTCCATTATAAACGAAGTAGCCATTGGGATCAGATCTGATTGAAAGCATGCGCGTTATAATCTTTCTTTTTTGGCTGAGGGGAACGAGATCATCAAAATATGCAATTTTTTAAATTTACCCTCTAGCTTCTTTATATAAAAGTAAACGAGTTAACAAAATTTTTTGTGGCGCGTGCAGGAACTGTCATTACATGCATGTCAGAAACGATGGAAGATCGGCGCAAGCAATAATTGGTAAACCTTTTAAGCCCAAAAGAATGTTAATGAAAAACCCAGAGATGGTAAAAATGGCAAAGTGTTCAAAATGTGGAACTGAGGTCGCAAAACCAGAGAAGACATGGACGCTGGCTCCCAAGGGCAAAAAGGCAGTAACTGTCGGGCTTTACAAGTGCCCAAGCTGTGGGGCTTTCTTCAGGGCCTCCTCAAAGTAATTTTTTATTTTATTTTATTTTATTTTTTCTATTATTTTACATTCCTTCCTACGCGGGGCTGGCGATCTTTGCTTTTCAGGCTATCCACAAATCGGGCTATCCTCTCAAGACCATCCTCCAACACTTCCCGTTTGACGGCGTAGCAGAGCCTGAAGTGGTTTCGGTTGTCGCCAAAATACTCCCCCGGAATCACGGCTACCCCCTCGTGTTTCAGGAGGCCCTCGCAAAAATCCTTGCTTGAGCAAAGAGCAGGATCTAACCTCGGATAGACATAGAAGCCGCCCTCCGGCTCTGGGCAATTGATCGAATCGATCGAGTTCAATTTGTCCAAAACCGTATCCAAGTTGCGCCTGCAGGCCGCAAGGTTTCTATCGATGTATTCTCGGTGGCCCTCAAGTGCCCTCAGGCAGCCGTATTGGGCGAATGTTGATGGCGAGCTGACCGCATGCTCTTGGACCTTGTGCAGGCGATCTATCAGTTTTTTCGGCCCTGCCGCGAACCCAACCCTCCAGCCAGCCATGCAGAAGACTTTGGAGAATCCGTCAGTCACCACCACCCGATCCCTGAGGCATTCTATAGAAGCGGGTGAGAAGAATCGCCTGTCGCCGTAGACATATGCCCAATCGATCTCATCGGAGAGGACAAGGAGGTCGCGGTCCTCCGCCAAATCTCTGACTAGCCTTAGATCGGACATGCTCAGAATGCCACCGGTGGGATTGTTTGGTGAATTCAGGACGATGGCTCGCGTCTTAGCGTCCACAACGGACTTGAGCGCTTCCTCATCCAGGTGGAACGGCGTTGTCGCCCATACCTCGACTGCCCTTATCCCGAGCATCTCAGGCACTGCCTTGAAGCTGGTCCAGAAAGGCTTTATCAGGACGACCGAGTCGCCTGGGCTCAGCAGCGAGGCGAAGAAGGCGAAGAAGGCCCCCACGGCGTCCACCTCAAGACCGCAGACGAAACGCCCGCCGAGGCGCATGAAATCGAGGTTGAAGTAGAGCGGGCCGCTCTTGATGACG
>JARYLH010000151.1 GCA_029907755.1 Candidatus Methanosuratincola sp. | reverse complement strand
CAACCGCCTCGGGAAAGACGCTTGTTGCAGAGATCTGCGCGATAAAGCACATTCTCGAGCGCAACGGGAAAGTCCTGTACTTGGTCCCTTTGAGGGCGCTCGCATCCGAGAAGCTCGACGAGTTCAGGCGCCTTGCCAGGATCGGAATCAAGGTCGTGATGAGCAGCGGCGACTACGACTCGCTCGACCCGGAGCTTGGCAAGTACGACCTCATAATCGCCACAAACGAAAAGGCGGACTCGCTCTTCCGCCACAGCCCTCCTTGGGTCGACCGCCTCTCACTCGTGGTGGCCGACGAGATCCACCTCATGGGGGAGCCGTCCAGAGGGCCCACCTTGGAGTCGATCCTCACCAGGATAAAGTACCTTAAGATGGACGTCCAAGTATTGGGGCTCAGCGCGACCATCAGCAACGCCGAGGAGATATCTGGCTGGCTCGGGGCAGGCCTGGTCACAAGCGATTGGCGCCCGGTGCCCCTGAAGGAGGGCGTCTTCTGCCGTGGGAGCATCACCTTCCTAGACGGGGAGGTAAGGCAGGTGCCCCAATCTGGCAGCGGGGACCCTGTTGCGGACCTGGCTGTCGACGCGATAAAGTCCGGCGGGCAGATGCTGGTGTTCACTGGGAGCCGAAACTCGGCAGTATCGCTCGCGAGGAGGCTCGAGGGGCCAGTCCAAAGGGAGCTAAAGGCATTGGAGAAGTCCAGGCTGAAGGAGCTCTCGGAGAGGATCCTCTCGCTCGGAGAGCGGACGAAGCTGACTGAAAAGCTCGCAAGATCCGTAACCTGCGGCGTGGCATTCCACCATGCCGGCCTCACCTACCCCCAGAGGAAGGCGATTGAGGACTCGTTCCGTTCGGCGCTGATCAAGTGCATCTGCGCCACGCCCACGCTCGCTGCTGGGGTCAACACCCCCGCGCGCCGCGTCCTCATTTACGAATACAGGCGTTTCGAGCCCGGTGTTGGGAGGGTGAACATACCCGTGCTGGAGTACAAGCAGATGGCAGGCAGGGCTGGCCGCCCAAGGTACGACAAGCTCGGCGAGGCGATCGTCTTCTCAAGGTCCGAGGAGGAGAGGGATTTCCTGATCGAGCAGTACCTCCTCGCGAAGCCCGAGAAGGTCTGGTCCAAGCTGGGGGTCGCCCCATCACTCAGGTCGCAGGTGCTCGCAGCCGTGGCGATGGGACTGGCCCGCTCGAGGGGGGGCATCATTGATTTCTTCGGGGATTCCTTCTGCGCCTACCAGTACGGGATAGACTCCTTCAAGAGCTCTATTCTCGAGTCGGTCTCCTTCCTCATCAATGCCGGGATGCTCAGGGAGGGCAATGAGGGCGAATGGCTCGAGGCAACCGCGCTCGGCAAGAGGGTTGCAGAGCTCTACATCGACCCCAAGTCGGCGGAGATTATCCTGCGCGCCCTTGCCCTGAGGAGATCCGGCCTCCCTGCCATGAGCTACCTCGCGCTGGCCTGCCACACGCCGGACATGCCGAAGCTTTACGTCAGGGGCAAGGAGGTCGAGCCGCTCGAGTCCTATCTGGAGTCCAACTCCGACCTCTTGCTCTTCGAGGTGCCTGAGGACGAGTTCGAGCACGAGATGGTCCTATCTGAGCTCAAGACTGCGCTCCTCCTGAAGGAGTGGATCGATGAGACGCCTGAGGAGGCTATTGTTGAAAACTTCGACATCGGATCTGGGGATATTTATGCCTATGTGGAGTCCGCCAAGTGGATCCTCAACGCTGCACATGAGCTCGCAAGGCTCCTCGGATACCGAGAGTCGGCGGATCCCATCAGGAAGCTCCTCGTAAGGGTGGAGAACGGTATAAGGGAAGAGCTCCTGCCGCTGATTTCGCTGAGGGGGATTGGTAGGGTCAGGGCAAGGGCCCTCTACTCTGCAGGCTACAGGAGCATCGAAGACCTGAAGCGAGCCTCTGTCTCTGACCTGAGGCGGATCCCCCAGATTGGGCCAGAGACCGTGAAGTCGATACTGGAGCAGGTGGGCGGGACTGTCACTAAGGGGGAGTGGTCATCCCTAGCATCGAGGAAGGGCACAAGGCAGCTCTCCATCGACGACTACGACGCTTGATGATCAAAAATATTACCTCCGACTGTCAACTATCTCGATCAGGCTGGGATCCTATTGAGGCTCTTCAACACCGCTACTGACGACGAGATAAAGTCAGGCCTCACATCCGACATCTACTACCTCAGGACAAGGTCCATCATCGAAGCCAAGGGCGTCGACAAGGAGGTCGTCGCCGAGGTCAGTGTGGGCTCCCTGCCTGAGGGCTGGAAGTGGGGCGTCTTCTGCGGGCTGGACGAGGTGATCAACCTCTACACTGGTCTTACCGTTGACGTTTATTCCTTGCCTGAGGGGACGATTTTCCCTTCCAGGGACATCAGGGGCTACCGTATCC
>JARYLH010000150.1 GCA_029907755.1 Candidatus Methanosuratincola sp. | reverse complement strand
GGCGTGAAAGCCATCTCAAAACTCAGCTTGCTCAGGAACCTCTCGAATGCCTCCTTCTTGTCGGGAAACTTCATGTCAACGACGATGCGCATCTCGTCTATGATCTGACTGCACAGCACGATACTGTGTTCGTCCGAGATCTGCTGAGCCAGTCTCGCCAGCCGGGAGGAACCGAACAGCCCGGCTGAGATGAGAATGTTGGTGTCAAGCATCACCCTCATGGCGTTCCTCCCAGAGCTGCCTGCGAACCTTTCTTACCAAATCGACTACATCCTGCTCGCTTGAGATGCCGGCTTTTCCGGCTTCGTCCACCAGTTCTGCTTGAAGCTCCGCGAAGGCAATGCGGTTAGAATTGAGAAGGATTACGTCATCACCCTTCTCTGCAAAAACAACCTTATCGCCCTCTTTCAACCCCAACTTCCTGCGGATGTCAATTGGGATTGTGACCTACCCCTTCGATGATACTCGTGCTATGTCCATAGCCATACCTACTCCCTTTACATGTGTGATTTGCTTTACTTCATTATACGCAATGTCGGGGGCGGCAGCAACCCCATCCATCGTCGCCTGGCGATTTCCTGGATCGACCTGCTGCCGCAAGCCGCAATTATGCAGCTCGATCTGCCTGTGGGATCTATAGGTGGGCAGCCTCACCCGCAGCCATAACCCGCAGGTCAACAGCGCCACCCGCTGTCGCGCCAGCGGTCCCACTGGCGACCGGCAAGTCCTGAGAACTACGCTGAGTGATCCCCAGTTTTGTTTTGCGAGCGTAGGATGGGTGTAGGAGCAAGATAATGGCAGGCCACGACTTATGTCAAGCCCCATAGTGAGGAAGACTAGGGAAGGGCTGGTTATGTAGTAGGAAAAAGGGAACCTCCCCTCGAAGAGCTTGTTTTGGCAAAAACAATTCAGGAAGGGGAGGTTCTCGTGAAACCTGGGGATATCACCAGTTTCTTTCTATCAGTTTTTGAGGATGTGCGCAAGTCTCAGGTGAAGACGATTGCAAGTCTGGTATACGGGCTGATACGAGGCAAGAGGGCTGGGGTAGCGTCGATAGGGCGGAACATGGCGGGGCGTGCGAAGGAGAAGCACAGGATAAAGCGAGCGGACCGATATTTGGGGAATGACGGGATAGAACTTGTCAAGATAAAGCAGCGGTTATTGTCGTTGGTAGCGGGTGGGAGGAAGTCAGTGATAGTGGCGATAGACTGGACTGACATAGGGGGTGGGAAGAGGCAGGTTCTGTATGCTGCGTGTATAACGAGGGGCAGAGCGATTCCGGTGATGTGGGAAGTAGCGGACAAGGCGATGGGTAAAGGGAGCCAGACTGCGATAGAGGAGCGTTTTTTGGAGGCTTTGAAGGCGGCGGTGTCGGGGGATTTGAGGGTAATAGTAGTGGCTGACCGTGGGTTTGGGAGGGTCAATTTTCTTCGGAAGTTGGGGGACTTGGGGTTTGGGTACGTAGTGAGGGTGACGGGGAGCGCCTGGGTTGAGGGTCGAGGATTTAAGGGTCAGTTATGGGACCAGACGCTGAGGGTTGGCGGGGCGACGGAATTTGGCGAGGTTTATTATCAGAAGGAAGCCAGGTACAGGACGCGGGCGGTGGGGTTTTACGAATATGGGCAGAAAGAGCCGTGGCTTCTGGTGACGAACATGGGGGAAGCGGCGGAGAAGATAGCGAGTTGGTACGGCAGGCGGATGGAGATTGAGGAGATGTTCAGGGACTTCAAGAACTCGGAGAACGGGTTTGGCCTGCGAGGGCTGAGTCTAAAGGCGAATGGCCGCTATGACCGGCTGCTGCTGATAATGGCGCTGGCATACTACATATTTGTATTGGCTGGGAATCTTGCGGAGCATTTAGGGCTGCACCGGCGGTTCATGGCGAACACATCGAGGAAACGGACGCTTGGGTTATGGAGGGTAGGGGGGTTCCTGATCGACAAGTTCAAGGTTGACCTTGAACGCCTATTGCGCCCCGCCTTGAATCCTGTACTGGAGGTCTCAAACTGGGGATAGCTCAGGCTCCGTACGAGCTTGTCAAGAGACTCAGGGCGTCGTATTATCTGCTCGGGGTGCTGCTGGCGAAATTCGGCCGAGCCGAGGTGGCCCTCCCCGGGGGGTGCGATATCGGGCTGAGGCCGGTGGACCAGCATCTCAAGGGATTTCGCGCCCTGGGGGCGGATGCCCGCCTTGAGCATGGGATCGTCAAGGTTGAGGCAAGACAACTGAAGGGCGCACCGGTCTACCTTGACGTGGTCAGTGTCGGTGCTACAATTAACATAATGTTGGCGGCAACGCTCGCGCAGGGAACCACGGTCATTGAGAATGCGGCCAAAGAGCCGCACGTGGTGAGCCTTGCGAACTATCTCAACTCCATGGGAGCAAAGGTCCAGGGCGCGGGGACGGACGTGATCAGGGTAAGAGGGGTCAAGAGCCTTTCGGGATCCGAGCACAGCGTGGTGCCGGACGAGA